>JAILIO010000138.1 GCA_024695225.1 Lachnospiraceae bacterium | reverse complement strand
GATTTTATATCCACCTTTTCACCGTTTACGTATATATCTCCGCTCTGCTTGGGATCCGCACCAACTATGGCTCTGGCAGTCTCAGTCCTTCCGGCGCCCATAAGACCTGAGAATCCAAGGATCTCACCTTTTCTCAGTTCAAAGGAAACATCCTGGACCATACGGCCGGCGTTCAGATGTTCCACCTTGAGGACCACGGGGGCATCAGGAGCCACCATGCTGTGAGTCTTGGGTTCCTCATATATCACACGTCCCACCATCATATTTATGATGTCTTCCTTGGTACAATCGGCAGTGATCAGGGTTCCCACATAAGAACCGTCTCTCATGACTGTGACTCTGTCTGTTATGACTTTGATCTCATCCATTCTGTGTGAGATATAGATGATACCCATGTTCTGCTCACGGAGATCTCTTATTATGGAGAAAAGATCCTCGATCTCTTTCTCTGTAAGAGCAGCTGAAGGTTCGTCGAAAACGATGACCTTGCATTCATGAGATATGGCTTTTGCGATCTCACACATCTGCTGTTTACCCACTGTAAGATCGCTCATCTTTGTCCTGGGATCGATGTCAATCTTAAGTCTGTCAAAAAGCTTTCTGGACTCTTCGATCATCTTCTTGTCATCGATGGCGATCCCCTTCATAAACTCACGGCCTATGAAAATGTTCTGGGCTACGGTCAGATCTCCCACCATGTTAAGTTCCTGGTGAACAATGACCACTCCTTCGTCCTGAGCCTCACGGGTATTGTGGAACTCCACCTCCTTGCCCTGATAAGTTATGGTCCCGGAATCCTTTTTATAGATTCCTGTGAGAACCTTCATAAGGGTGGATTTGCCGGCCCCGTTTTCCCCCATGAGAGCGTGGACTTCACCGGTCTTCAGTTCAAAATTTACATGATCCAGGGCGTGAACACCCGGGAACGATTTGTCTATCCCCTCCAGCTTAAGGATGACTTCCCCTGCTTTAGGGTTTGCTAGATGTTTTGTGTTTTCAGCCATTTGTGCCCCTTCCCTCAGTTCTTACGCCTTCTGGCAACAACGTCAGCATACACAGCTACGATAACTATGATCCCGGTTATGATAAGCTGATAGTCCTTTGTAAGTTTCAGCGCAAGGATCCCTTCCTGCACCAGTGAAATGATCAGAACTCCTATGACCGTGCCGCCGATGGAGGCGAGACCACCCGCCATGGATGTTCCTCCCATAACGCAGCCTGCAATGGCTTCGTTATTGTACTGGTCTCCGTAGTTGGGCTGTACCGTGGTGTAGCAGGCCACAAAGAAGATGGCCGCGCATCCCACCAGCAGCCCGCAGATCACATAAGCAAGCATCTGCCATTTTTTGGTATTGACACCGGAGAGCCTGACAGCTTCTTTATTGCTGCCAAGGCACAGGATATAACGTCCCGCCCTGGTGTTGTTCAGGATCACGGAGCAGATGATCGCCGCCAATGCAAAGATTATGAGCCCTGTAGGTATCCCGTTCATCTTGGCCAGATTTCTGAACCACCCGCCTGCATCAGTAGCCTGAGGGAAGTTCTGGGACATGGTCTTTGTAAATATGGACGCTGCTCCTTTTGCGATATTCATGGAAGCCATGGATATTATGAAAGGCGGTATGTCCTGATATGCCACCATGTATCCGTTGAAGAGTCCGAATGCAAACCCTACCAGGATACATATGATCAGGCACAGCCCCATGGGCATCCCGAACTTGTTGAAGCAGTTGCCGGCCACCAGGGCGCAGGCAAACATCACGGGCCCGATGGAAAAGTCTATCCCGCCGGTGGCTATGACAAATGTGACCCCCAGGGACAGGAACCCGAGAAAGTATACATAGTTCAGTATACTCATAATGTGTGTCATCCCCCAGAAGTTCTGGATGGTCAGTCCGAAGATGACATAGAGAAGGATCAGCACGCATATCAGAACGATGCGGTTGAAACCTATCTTTTTGACTATTGGATTACGTTTGAAGTTTTCCAAGTGTATTTCCTCCCGGTCAGATAATTGTCTGTTTTATAGAATCTGCATAAAGCGAAACGTTCCGCTCTTTGTGATTATGAACTATGTGAACAAAATTGTCAAGCATAACAGTGTCTTTATTTACGCTTTATCTCTGATATGGAATCACCCCTGGAAAGCCGGGTTGTGAGCACCACCTGAACAGGTTCCTCTGCATTCTTGTTCTCAACCCTGTCCAGCAGCAGTTCCACCGCCTTCTCTCCCATCTGTTTCATGGGCTGTACAACAGTTGTGATACTGGGTTTCACCACATGGGACACTATCAGGTCGTCGAATCCGATGAGAGATACATCTTCGGGGCATGACACCTGAAGATTGTTAAGCGCCATGACACCGCCTAAGATGATGTCATAATTTGCCAGAAAAACTGCGTCAGGTCTGTTTTTGCCGGACATCAGCTTTTTCATCGAATTAAAACCGTGTTCGATGGAGTGCCTTCCAAGACATATGAATTCATCCCTTGTATCCAGTCCTGCCTCTTCCATCGCTTCCAGGTATCCTTTATGTCTCTCCCGTCCTGTGAACTCCGCATCGGACCCTATGAGCGCTATCTCCCTGTGGCCCATGGATATCAGTTTCTTCACCGCCATCTTTGCGGAAGCCTTGTTGTCTATCTTCACGCAGTCACAGTCGCTGTTATTTACATATCTGTCCAGCAGCACTACGGGAACATCTTCTCTCCTGGCCGGTTCGAAAAGACCTTCGTCCTCCGAGATGGGAACGATGATGATGCCGTCCACATTCTTGGACAGAAGGAAATTCATGTTCTTTTCTTCGATCTCAACGCTCTGGCATGAATCGCAGATGAGCATCCCATAGCCTCGCTCTCTGAGCTTGGCGCCTATATATTTCAGTAGAGTGCCGTTAAACACGCTGTCTATCTCATACACAATGACTCCGACAGTCCTTGTCTTTTTCGTCACAAGACTCCTGGCTGCCTCGTTTGCTTCGTAATGCAGTTTTTTTACAGCCGCCTCTATCTTTATTCTGTTTTCGGGAAGAACATTCCCCCCATTCAGGTATTTGGAAATAGTGGCCAGGGATAAACCGGTTTCTTTCCTTATATCCTTGATCGTAGAAGCCATAAAACCTTTTCTCCAAAAC
>JAILIO010000074.1 GCA_024695225.1 Lachnospiraceae bacterium | reverse complement strand
GTCCTGTCTCTCCCTGCTGTGTCACTTCCCGCGGGACGAAGTTCTCCTCCCTGCAGGATCATGGGTTCTTTTTTTAATTCTGTCATCTCTGCTCCAATCACTGACCCGGATAGTGCGGTGAGGATCCTCCGGTACAGGTCGTACACACTGTACGGATCCTCCGCTACGGCTCATCCGCTGCATATCATCCTGTACGGCTCACCCGCTGCATGTCATCCTGTACGGCTCACCCGCTGCATGTCACATCCGGTTTTTTCAACTGTTCCTATTCACGGAAAGCTGTCCCGGTGCTTATTCAAAGTCTTTCCCGAAACAGCTCTCCATAATTTACATGATCATGATCTCAGATACTCAGATCCGCTCCCTCTCATCAACGGGGCAGCACCACCTTGTCCAGATGCCATATCTCGTCAACGTACTGCTGAATGGTGCGGTCTGAGGTGAACTTTCCGGAGGATGCCACGTTGATGATGGCGCTCCTGGCCCAGCCGGCCTCGTCCAGGTACTTCTTCTCGATCTTCTCCTGGGCTGTGGCGTAGGCTCTGAAATCCTTCAGGATAAAGTATGTATCCGCCCTGGATGTGCTCAGGGTGTTCAGAAGGGAATTGTAAAGGGGACGGAACAGATCCGGTGACTCCGGAGCATAGGTCCCGTTTATAAGCTGCATGAGCACCCTTCTGATATCGGGATCGGAGTTGAAGATCTCTGCGGGATCATACCCTCCGTTGTTCTCGAAGTTGATGACCTCTTCGGATGTGAGTCCGAAGATCACCGCATTGTCGTCTCCCACTTCCTCGAGTATCTCCACATTTGCGCCGTCAAGGGTTCCAAGGGTGATGGCTCCGTTCAGCATGAACTTCATGTTGGATGTTCCGGAAGCTTCCTTGGATGCAGTGGAGATCTGCTCCGACACATCTGCTGCCGCGAATATGATCTCAGCGTTGGAGACCCTGTAATCTTCGATGAACACCACCTTGATCTTCCCGTCGATGGTGGGGTCATTATTTATCACATCCGCAACACTGTTTATGAGCTTTATGGTGAGCTTTGCGATCTCGTAACCCGCAGCTGCCTTGGCGCCGAAGATAAATGTCCTGGGGGTAAAGTTCATCTCAGGGTGATCCTTCAGCTTGTTGTACAGGTACATGACATGCAGGATGTTCATGAGCTGTCTCTTGTACTCGTGGAGACGCTTAACCTGTACGTCAAATATGGACCTTGGATCCACCTGTATCCCGTTGTGATCCAGTATGTACTGGGCAAGTCTCTGCTTGTTCCTGAACTTGATGTTCATGAACTCCTGCTGGGATTTCTTGTCATCCGCAAAAACAGCGAGCTTTGAGATCTGGGGAAGATCCGTGATCCACTCGGGTCCCACATGATCCGTGACCCACTTGGCAAGCAGGGGATTTCCGTGGAGCAGGAACCTTCTCTGGGTTATGCCGTTTGTCTTGTTGTTGAACTTCTCGGGCATCATCTCGTAGAAGTCCTTGAAACTCTGCTTCTCCAGGATCTCCGTGTGAAGCTTTGCAACGCCGTTCACCGAGAATCCGGACACTATGGCGAGATTGGCCATCCTGACCTGTCCATCGTAAATAATGGCCATCTTGCGGATCTTCTCATTTGCATTCGGACCGTACTGCTTCTGTACCTGAGCCACAAAGCGGTTATTTATCTCTTCGACTATCTGATAGATCCTGGGGAGAAGCCTTGAGAACAGCTCGATGGGCCATTTCTCGGATGCTTCAGCCATGATGGTGTGATTGGTGTAAGCGCAGGCGTGGGTTGTCACTTCCCATGCCTCATCCCAGGTGAGATAGTACTCATCCATCAGGATCCTCATAAGTTCGGGGATGGCCACTGTGGGATGGGTGTCGTTCAGCTGGAACACCACCTTGTCCGCAAGCTTCCTTATATCGTCATGCTTGCGCATATATTTCTCGATGGCTTCCTGGACGGAAGCGGAAATGAAGAAATACTGCTGTTTGAGTCTGAGCTCTTTTCCCGCATAATGGTTGTCGTTGGGATAGAGGACTTCGCAGATGTTTTTCGCCAGGTTCTCCTGCTCCACTGACTTCTGATAATCACCCTTGTCGAAGGAATCCAGCTGGAAACACTCCACAGGCTCTGCGTCCCAGATGCGGAGGGTGTTCACTATGCCGTTCCCGTAGCCCATGACAGGCATGTCGTAGGGGATGGCCTTCACCGACTGGTATCCTTCCTGATGGAAGTTGTTTCTGCCGTGTTCATCCACAGTGACTTCCACATAGCCGCCGAATTTTACGGTCTTTGTGTACTCCTGACGTCTGAGTTCGAAAGGATTTCCGTTCTCAAGCCAGTTGTCCGGGACTTCCACCTGGAAACCGTGCTTGATCTTCTGCTTGAACATTCCGTAGTGATAACGGATGCCGCAGCCGTATGCGGGATAGCCGAGGGTGGCAAGAGAATCCAGGAAACAGGCAGCAAGCCTTCCCAGTCCTCCGTTTCCAAGGGCGGGATCGTGC
Source organism: Lachnospiraceae bacterium (assembly GCA_024695225.1). Taxonomy (GTDB): domain Bacteria; phylum Bacillota; class Clostridia; order Lachnospirales; family Lachnospiraceae; genus JAEELB01. Next base: position 4,094 of record JAILIO010000074.1, on the reverse strand, counting down.
TCCTGATCCTCGATGACATCCAGATTGACCCCCAGTTCCTCCAATGCGCTCCTGACCATCTTGTCAGCTTTCAGGGCGATGATATTATTTCCCAGGGCTCTTCCCACCAGGAATTCCATGGAAAGATAATAAACAGTCTTGGGATCTTCCTTGTCGTACTGTTTCTGGGAAGCGATCCAGCAATCCATCACCTGGTCCTTCACAGCCATGCACACCGCCTGGAAAAGCTGTTCAGGGGTAGCCTCTTCCAGGGATCTCCTGTACTGTGTCTTTATGTTGTAGACAACACTTGTTTTGAACAGATTCTTGTTGAAGTCAAGGTTACTCTCTGTAGTCTTTTTTCCTGCCATCCTATCGCCTCCTATACTTTACTCACACCGATCAGTGCAGTTTCCCCGTTGATATCCCATTCCTTTCGGAATTCGCCCGAATCTCCGTCGGTTATTGAATCCGCCAGAACCTTTCCGGAGATAAATTCGGAATTGTCCTGGGCTATGCCGTACAGTTTCTTGTTTCCCGACACCGTGACATTTATCCTGTCCATGACCTCGAAGCCGGCGTCTTTTCTCATGGTCTGGATCTTGCTTATCAGTTCCGCAACGAACCCTTCCTCTATGAGCGCTTCGTCCAGATTGGTGTCCAAAACCACAGCCTTGTCGCTGTTTTCCTCCGTGACAAAGCCTTCCTTCTCGGACACATCTATCAGCATGTCCTCTTCCGTGAGTACCACTTCAGAGCCGTCCACCGTAAAGACATACTCTCCGGCGCTCTTAACCTTCCTGACTATCTCCGATCCGTCGGCATCCTTAAGGTGCTCCCTGATCCCTCCCAGGAGTTTCCCGTATTTGGGTCCTACGGTCCTGAGCTGGGGCTTCACGGAATAGCTGGTGAGGTCAGAGATATCGTCCCTGAACACCACTTCCTTCACGTTCAGTTCTTCCTTTATGATGTCCACAAAGAACCCGGGAAGATCGCAGTCAGCCTTCACATACATAGAGCGGAGAGGCTGGCGGTTCTTGGTATTAGCCGTATTTCTGGCAGCCCTTCCCAGCACCACGATGTTCAAGACATCGTCCATATTCTTTTCAAGTTCCGTGTCTATCAGCTTGTCGTCCCCCTCAGGGAAATCGCAGAGATGTATGCTCTCGGGAGCATTCTGATCCACGGTCCTCACAATATTCTGGTATATCTGCTCCGTCATGAAGGGGATCATGGGAGCGGCGGCCCTGCTTATGGTTTCAAGTGCAGTCCAAAGGGTCATGTATGCATTTATCTTGTCCTGCTCCATACCCTTTGCCCAGAATCTTTCACGGCAGCGGCGCACATACCAGTTGCTCATCTGATCCACGAAATCGTAAAGAGCATTGGCGGCCTCCGGGATCTTGTACTGATCGAGGCAGGAGTCCACAGCCTTCACTGCGGAATTGAGCTTGGACAGAAGCCATTTGTCCATGACGCTCAAGCTTTCAATATCCAGGCTGTACTTCGTGGGATCGAAGGAATCGATATCCGCGTACAGCACATAGAAAGCGTATGTATTCCAAAGGGTCCCCAGGAATTTTCTCTGTCCCTCCTGGACCGCTTTTCCGTGGAATCTCTTGGGAAGCCAGGGGGCAGAGCTTATGTAGAAATACCATCTGATGGCATCTGCTCCGTAGGTGTCCAAAGCTTCCATGGGATCCACCGCATTGCCCTTGGATTTGCTCATCTTCTGGCCTTCGCCGTCCAGAACCAGCCCCATGACTATGCAGTTCTCATAGGGGGATTTCTCAAACAGCAAGGTGGATTCCGCCATGAGGGAATAGAACCAGCCTCTGGTCTGATCCACAGCCTCCGATATGAAGGAGGCGGGGAACTGCCTTTCAAAGAGTTCCTTATTTTCAAAAGGATAATGATACTGGGCGAAGGGCATTGCCCCTGAATCGAACCAGCAGTCTATGACCTCAGGCACACGGGTCATATCGCCGCCGCACTGGGGACAATGTATCTTTATCTCATCGATGTAGGGACGGTGCAGTTCCACTGTCTTTGCCCGTTCATCGCCGCTTCTTTTGTACAGATCCTCCCTGGAACCTATGGACACGTCGATATGGCACTCGGGACAGTTCCAGATGTTCAGGGGAGTCCCCCAGTAACGGTCTCTGGAGATGGCCCAGTCCTGGATATTTTCAAGCCAGTTGCCAAACCGTCCCTCTCCTATTGAAGGGGGTACCCAGTTTACGGTCTTGTTATTCTCAACAAGCTCATCCCTGACCTCTGTGGTCTTTATGAACCAGCTCTGTCTGGCGTAATAGATGAGAGGTGTGGAACAGCGCCAGCAGAAAGGATAATCATGGGTGAATTCGGGAGCTGAGAACAGGAGTTTCCTGTCTTCAAGATCTTTCAGCACCTCGGGGTCCGCATCCTTCACGAACAGACCGGCGAAAGGTGTCTCTTCTGTGAGTTTGCCCTCTCCGTCCACAAACTGTACAAAGGGGAGCTCGTATTCACGGCCGATCCTGGCGTCGTCTTCACCGAAGGCGGGAGCTATATGGACTATTCCGGTACCGTCGGTCATTGTGACATAGTTGTCACAGACGATGTAATGACCTCTGCGACCCTGCCTGTCCACGGAATCCGCTGTGCACTGCCAGAGGGGCTCGTAATCCCTGCCCTTCAGATCCACGCCCTTGAAGGTTTCAAGAACGGTATAGCCGGGCTTTGCCTCCTCGCCTTCCTCAGCCTCCGTGTTCAGCAGTTTATCCGCAAGAGCCTCGGCCAGGTAATAAGTGAAACCGTCTGATGCCTTCACCTTCACATATGTCTCATCAGGGTTCACGCAGAGCGCGACGTTTGAAGGCAGAGTCCAGGGTGTGGTGGTCCACGCCAGGAAATAAGCATCCTCACCGGTCACCTTAAAGCGCACCACTGCGGACTTTTCTTTTACTTCCTTATATCCCTGAGCCACCTCGTGGGTGGAAAGAGGAGTACCGCAGCGGGGGCAGTAGGGAACCACCTTGAAGCCCCTGTAAAGCAGACCTCTTCTCCATATCTCAGTGAGAGCCCACCAGACAGACTCTATGTAATTATCTTCATAGGTGACGTAGGGATCGTCCATATCGGCCCAGAATCCAACCTGTTCCGAGAACTTCTCCCACATTTCCTTGTATTTCCACACAGATTCCCGGCACTTCCTTATAAAAGGATCCATGCCGTACTCTTCGATCTGCTCCTTGCCGGACAGACCAAGCTCTTTTTCCACGGTGAGTTCCACCGGGAGCCCGTGGGTATCCCACCCCGCCTTACGAGGCACATAACAGCCTTTCATGGCGCGGTATCTGGGGATCATATCCTTTATGACACGGGTTTCCACATGGCCTATATGGGGTTTTCCGTTTGCCGTGGGCGGCCCGTCATAGAATGTGTAAACCGGCCCGTCTTTGCGGCAGTCCACACTTTTTTTGAAGATGTCATTCTCTTTCCAGAACCGGGCAACTTCTTTTTCTCTTTCAACGAAGTTCAGATCAGTATCAACTTTTTTATACATTACGTGTCCTTTCCAAATGGTTATACAGGGGATATTCTATGTTATGTCCCCGCTCATTGTCAATCCAAATGGAATACCTCCTGCAGGTCTATAGCCACAGGGCTGTTGTCCGGATTTGTCTCCATGATGTCCGCCATGAAATCCCACCATTTGCGGTTTATGGCAGTGTCTGCGCTCTCACTCCAGAGTTTCTCATCCTCTATCTCAATATATCCGAACAGTGTAAGGGTCTCCCTGTCCAGGAATATGGTGTAATTCCTGCCGCCATGCTCGTGGATCATATCCTTCATCTCAGGCCAGAGAGCGTTGTGTCTCTTCTCATACTCTTCTTCCATGCCGGGATACAGTTTCATCTTGAATCCTTTTATCATTTTCCGTCCTCCTTATATTATGCGGAGCATCCCATGGTATGATCCGCATTTTATGTTCCAAACAGCGTAAAAATGATTATATCACCTGAAAGACTCTCCGTCACACATTTATTATTTTTTCTCGGCTCCTTATCATAGAAAAAAAAACCGCCCGAGGAACCCCCCCGGGCGATCCGCAGATCATTTCTTAAATTTCA
>JAILIO010000067.1 GCA_024695225.1 Lachnospiraceae bacterium | reverse complement strand
CATATGTATTTAAAGCCATGGTACCCTCTCTGCTTTCAGGAATTGACATAAGCCCTGCCCTCCTGTTTCATTCGCTCGATCTTTTCCTGCAGAAGCTTTGGCTTTTCAACCTTTGGAGCGTTTTCATCCGCAAGCCAGGTTGCTGCATAATGGGTGTCGGATATCTTAAAAAGAGGCGGTTCGCTTATCAGATCCTTTTTAAGCGCATATGGATTTCTGGGTGCAAAAGGATCCCCCGCTATTTCTTTTGACAGATCCGGCGGAGTCCCGGGAATGGTATAGAGTTCATCCGCTTTCTCATTTACATCGGGAACTGCGCAGAGCAGCCCCCAGGTATACGGATGTACCGGGTCATAAAACATATCGACCACAGTCCCAATCTCTACTATCTTTCCGGCATACATGACAGCCACGAAGTCTGCAATCTTGGACACGACACCCATATTGTGGGTTATGAATATCACCGAAAGTCCCCTTGCCTGCTGGATCTTCTGAATGAGCCTGAGTATCTTTTCCTGTATCGTCACATCCAGGGCGGTGGTGGGTTCATCGCAGATCAGAATATCCGGATCACAGGAAAGGGCTATGGCTATCACCACCCTCTGTCTCATTCCCCCCGAGAGCTGATGGGGAAACTGGCCCATGGTCCTCTGAGGGTCTGTTATCCCGACTTCCCGGAGCAGATCCACCCCTCTTGAATAGGCTTCCTGCTTGCTCACATTTTCGTGGGATCTGATGATCATGGATATCTGGTCACCGATCCTCACCACCGGGTTCAGGGAAGTCATGGGATCCTGAAAGACCATGGCTATCCTGGTGCCGTTCACATTTTTCTGCCGCCACCGGAAATCGTGTTTCAAAAGGTCTCCCTTGAGGGGATCAGCGCTGCCACGCCCGTGATAGATCACTTCTCCCGTATTTATCTGTGCATTTTCAGGGAGTATCCCCATTATGGTTTTTGCGGATATGCTCTTTCCGCTGCCGGACTCACCGACGATAGCCAGGATCTCATTTTCCCTGAGGGGAAAACTCACTCCCCTTATGGCGTGGACATCCCTGCCCTTCATATGGAACGAAAGATCCAGATCCTTCACTTCCAACACGGTTCTCACATTATCAGACATCTCATTGCTCCGTATCTGCTTTTTATTGATATTTAAAATACAGCAAAAACATGTGTATTTTATCACTTATAACGGTTTTATGTCTACACCATAACCAATTTAAGCAAGAAACAATATCTCCACGAATTAAAAAAAGTGGGATCTGCTAATAATTTGTCATAATTTTTATGGAAATAATGATTTCCCTGTGATATATTCTCATACGAATTATATTAATGAAGGCAGATTTACAAGTAGTTTTTACTGATCAAAGAAAACGGAGGGAAAAATGAAAAACAGGCATTTATGCAGATTGCTAAGCGCGTCCCTATGCGCAGCAATGACCGTCTCAACGGCCATCACTCCTGTCATCGCAGCTGAAGCAGGAAGTGATACCGGATCCGATGAAGCGCTCACAAACACTTATATTGCAGAAGATACCTACAACCTGGACGATGCAGACTATGTGGATGGAGAAGCTATCATAATCTACCATGAGGACCCGGACTCCCTGAGTGAGGTGGGAGGACCAGGTACCGGATTCACCATAGAAAAAACCTGGGACATGACGACAGATGAAACAGAAGACAGCGAGGACTCACTCATAGCCTATGGCACAGGAAATGAAGGCCTCGCAGAATCCGATGTGCGGATAGCCCTTGTAAACGGGAACGGCTCATCCACCGAGGAGATGCTCAAGGAACTTGAAAACATTGACTGCGTGGAGATAGCTTCCCCCAATTATTATGAGAAAATGATAACCACTGCGGAAGAAAACACTTCCCTTGATGACGCGGGTGTGAGTTTAGAAACATCGGAAGATCCGGATGTGACAGCGCCTGTGGCCGCATCAACCATTTCCCTTGCAGATCTTACAGCGAATGCTGACACAGTAGATTATGACAAAAACTACCGTGAGCAGACTCTCTCAGACAATTCAGCAGAGGCAGATCCGCTTTATGAATATCACCAATATGCCTATGGCGATACAAACGGCATAGCCCTGAACAGAGCTGTAGAAAAGGAGCGCACTGTCACACCCACCGAAAACATAGTGGCTGTCATGGATGACGGTGTAGATTACAACAATCCCGATCTGGCTCCGAATATATGGACGGATACCGAAGGGATAATGGAACATGGAAAAGGGATACACGGAATGAACTGTGTGAGCGGAAAATATGATCCCATGCCCTTCACGAAAGCTACCCACGGCACCCATGTGGCGGGAAGCATCGCTGCCCGTTCCGGCAACGGGATCGGTGTTGCAGGTGTGGCAGGTACCGGTCATACGAAGATCATGGGGCTGAATGTTTATGATCCCAAGGACTTGGGATCTTCTGATGCAAGCGTGATCGAAGGATACAGTTTTATGATAGAAGCCAAGAAGAAAGGCTTCAATGTAGTAGCCATAAACAATTCCTGGGGACCGGGCCCCGGCTTGAACAGATTCAGTCCCGTCATAAACTATATAATCACCCAGGCCGGTAAAGCCGGGATCCTGTCATTCTTTTCTGCCGGAAATGATAACACTTCAAGCGGCAGGGAATATAATTTTACTGCCTCAGAAAACCCTTATATAGTATGTGTTGCGGCATCGGATCAGAATAATGATCTGTCAGGTTTCTCAACTTATGATGATTACCACGTGGATCTGGCTGCTCCCGGTTCCAGGATACTGTCCACATATCCTGTGTTCGCTACAGCCAATTACAGAATCAAAACCACTTATACCGCCACTTCGGGTTCTCCAAACACTCTGTTCTATGCAGTGTCTGCAGAAGACTGGAGGACAAAGACCTACTCATTAACACTGAAGGTATGTGACAGTAATGGTGATGCGCACGAGATTTCAAATGCGCAGGATCTGAATAAACTCAAGGATTATGGGATAACCTTATCAAAGGGAAAGAAGGGTGAACTTCAGCTGACATTTGTATCAAAAAATGTATCATCAGTGAACCCCCAGGTGCTGCTGACTTACAGGATAAAGAATCCTTTCTACGGAAAAACAGGCCTCACAGCTTCAGATTACGGTTTCCTGTCAGATTATGAAACTGTAGCTGACGAAAACAGCTATAACACCTGCAGAGATATGGAATCCTACACGAAAATATATGACGCATCCGGAAACCCCATTTTCCTCAATAAACCTGCAAACAGCGGAGGAACCTGTACAACCCACGACTCAACGGAACTAGGTTATTTTGAAGATCTGGCCACAAGTTCCGAATATCTTACCGTTGAGGACAAGATATTTGTGTATAATGCCACCAGTTACCGAGATGAGAGTAATAAATCTTCTCTTGCAGTCACAGTGAGACTGAACGGTTTCTCCATAGGAAAGATCACAACTGCAGACAATGAAGATTCAGATTATGCACCTTACGGATACAGTACCGGCACATCCATGTCCTGTCCTGTTCTGACTGGCATGGCCGCAGAGATAGCCTCCATCTACAATATTTCCGATCCCTTTGAACTGAGAGGAAGAGTTGTCGGAGGAACCGAAAGTCTTTCAGATAACAGATATATCCACACAGATTCCAAACTCAATAATCAGATAATAAACAAGAGCTACCGCGACATGGTATCCACAGGCGGCAGAGCAACATTTAAGGCGATGCTGCAGGATGAACAGTCCGGATACAACGCAAACATCTGGTCAGTCACTGCAGATAAAGACTGCAATGTGACTGTAAACGGATATGCGCTTAAGAACGCGAAGCTCACTGTTGACGGCGTAACCGTATCCCAGAGTGCTGAATCCCTGGCTGCACAAGATAAGATCATGTTCACCGCAGGCAGCGATCTGCTGAACGGGGAAACTCACATATTTACGGTGACTGACGCTGAATCAGGCAGAACCTACAAGACAAAACTTACAACTCCCGAGATCAGGGGGAACACATTATATAATGCAGAAAAGGTGAGGAGCGTCCCCGCCGGTCTGACTGACACTGAAATGTACGGAAGTTCTCTCGTTGAATCCGGAAGGGCACTCTATCTGGGTTCCGGTGACGGATCATCTTTCTACAGGCTTGATGGCCTGGATGTGGAAAGGGATGAGGATGAATATAAGTGGATAAAGTGTGCCGCCCCGGGGAAGCCCTCTACATACTACGACCTCACAGATATTTCCAAATATGACTGCAACGACGCTATGCACCCTATGCGTTATGTCTATGTCTCCGGAGGGATCTGTGCCTTATGTTCCGCCCCCAATGAGAATGACATTTACAAGGCTGATCTTTTCGCCTCGTATTACAGCATAAAGGATGACAAATGGAGCAGCTGGAACTCTGTCATTCCTGACAGTATGAAAAGTGAAACGGGTTATGAAGTAAAATCCTATTCTGCCAGCGCTTTTGACGGAAAATTTTACATCGCCTTAAACACGCTGACAAAAGACGGCTACAGAAAATCTATTCTCGGGAGTGCAAATCTTTCCGCTTTGGAAGAATTAAAATCAAATGCTTTTTCCTTCAAAACCCTGGATGATCAGGTATGGGGATTCTCTGTTTACAACGGAAAACTCTATGCACTGGCCAGGGATGATGACAATCTTTACAGTGTGAGAGAAGTGAAGGGTTACGACCTTAAACTGTCAGACTCTGCCTATATAGATCTTAGGAATGAACCCCTGGCAGAAAGTCTGGCCACCATGAACACTCCCGCAGGCAGAGGTCTGGTGGGAGGAGGCACTCCGGCTCCGGGATCATCTACCCTCTCCTATCTCGACATGGAAAACAAAGTCATCAGAAGACTTGGAAATGTGGGCTTAAACACAAGCACAGGGCTGAGCGCTATTTCCCTGTCAGTCTATGGAGAGATCGGATTCCCCGATATTTACATACTTGCAGTGCCCAATACAGGCAGTTCAAACGAGCAGGCTGCTGCCATCTACAAAGCGCCGGACAAGATCTACAAAAATGCTTATATCGACCAGGGAAAGCTTGACAACCATGTGTTTATAAGACCTGTGATCAGGACCATGGAAGACGATAAATCCTATATTGAATACACCTATTCCGATGCCCTGGGACAGAAAAAGACGATCAGTTCCAACAAAAGCACTGTATATGACGAAAATAAAGACGCTCTCATCGTCCATCCCGGAGATAAAGTGACCCTTGAATACAACTTAAGCGGCAAGAGCAGTCAGCACTTCTGGTATTACGATCTCCCGGATGAAGATGCAGCCGATAGCAAGGGCGACACATCTCAGTGCTTAAACGATAAAAAATCCACGTTCTATGCGGAACAGAGTGAATACCTTTACGAGTATTTCTGTCAGTATGCCAGGATCACCACTTCCGTAAATGAAAAGGATGATGATGTGGAAACATCCTATCTGGTACGTTTTTACGATGGCAAAGAACTGCTCAAATCCACATATGTAAGGGAGGGTTATTCACTGGAGAGCAGTCAGTTCCCCGAAGATCCCACATCAAAAAACAGCATTTTTGCGGGATGGCTGTGCGATGACAATGTCTTTGATACCAGTGTCCCTGTCCAAGAGAGTATGGATCTGTATGCAAGATACAAGGATGACACCGACAATCTGTCCCCCTCCGGTTCCGGTCTGGATCCCCTTATAGACACCACAGGAGATTACATATATCTGATGAAGGGACAGAGTGTGACCTTAAGCTGCAATTCCGGGGAAAAATGGTCCACCTCTGACTCCCGGTATGTGAATGTAAATAAGAAGACCGGGAAGGTAACCGCAAAGAAATCAACCGCAGGTCTTAAGGATGCCAACTATGTCACTGTGAACAGATACTCCGTGAAAAAGGGGTCCGACAACAAAGTGGAGACCTCCGTTGAAGAGAGTTTTAAAGTCATGGTATTTGAACCGGTATTTAAGTATAAGAAGGTGACAATGCATACCGGCGAGTCCTATGAGCTGGAGATAAAGGATGTGTCAGGTGGAGATATAGATTCCTCCATTCCCATAAGCTGGGTATCCTCAAAGCCTGATGTGGCATCCGTCACAAATAAGACCGTGCATGCTCTCGCCAAAGGAAGCGCAAAGATAAGCGCATACATAAACGGAAAAGCATACAATACAAATATCACGGTAAAAGACACTTATTCCTACTCGGCAGCAGAATTAAACGAGAAGAAGGATATAGAAATAACTCTCACTCCCCTCTCCGTGATAAAACTGAAAAAGAGTGCGCAGTTGGATTTTGACCCCAAGAATGTGGCTGACTGGGATTACGATCCAAATGTCATAGCCCTTGACTTCAACAAGAAAGATCAGTTCACGGGAAAGATCACTGCCATAGGACAAGGTTATACAACCCTCACAGGCACGGACAACAAAAGCGGAGTGACAAGGGAGATCGAGATAACAACAGTTCCCATGGTCACAAAGAAGGTCACATATGTAAATGTAGGAAAGTCTGCAACCCTGAAGCTCAACAAGGCAAAGAAGAACCAGCTTCAGTGGAGGGCAAACAACGATCTGATAACAGTGGATAACGGAAAGATAAAGGCAGGAGAAACTGCAGGCAGGAGCCTGGTGACCGCATCCTTTAACTGCGCCCAGTATTATCCAAACAACCTGGAGAAAAACTTCTCCGACTATAACAGTTTCATGTACAGAATGACTGTGTATGCTCAGAAACCTTCACTCAAAACGGATACCAAGCTGAAACAGTCTGACAGCAGTAAACCTGTGTATGAACTGGAATTGAAGGAAGGTGCGCCCTACAAACTTAATACAGAAGGCGTCTTCCAGAGCGTACTCTTCAAGAGCAGCAAACCCAAGATCGCATTTGTCGACGAGACAGGCACGGTCTTCCCCAGAAGTTCCGGAACGACCAGACTCACGGCAAAGATAAACGGTCAGTCGATCACTGTAAATGTGACGGTTTCCAAATCAGAATGATATAAGATTTACAAACAGAAACAAGATACACAGAAGCTCCGGCCATGGCCGGAGCTTCTTTTATCTCTCTCACTTTGATTATGAAGTCTCTCTGAGATCCATATATCACTTTGACGATGAGGTCTCTCTGAGATTCATATAATAGGCTTCCAGCTTGTCCCTGCAGCCCCGGAAAGCGGACCTCAGGTTTGGATCAAACTGTGTGCCCATACCCTCGTACATGATATCCGCCACTGTTTCAAAACTCATGGCGTCCTTGTAGCTTCTCTTGCTGACCAGGGCATCGTAAACATCCACCACAGCCATTATCCTGGCTTCCGTGGGGATCATTGTGCCCACCAGGTGTTCGGGATATCCCTTACCGTCCCACCTCTCATGGTGATACCTGGCCACATTGAAAGCCAGTTTCACAAAATGCTCCTCCTCCACCCCGTCCAGCAGAATATGTACCACCTCACCGCTTTTTACGGGATGGGATTTCATTATCTCATACTCTTCATCCGTCAGTTTGTCCGGTTTGTTCAGGATGCTGTCCTCAATGGTGATCTTCCCCAGATCGTGCATGGGGGCTGCCCGCACCACATCCCTGGCGAACTCCTCATCCAGGTCCAGTATCCCCTGTCTCTTTATCTCTTCCACCAGTATCTTTATGATATCGCTTGTGCGCTTCACATGGCCTCCGGTATTGCTGTCACGGTTTTCTATCATATTAGCCATGCCGGCCACGATCTTTCCCTGGATGTCCCGGATATTTTCGGTCTTTATTTTCACCTGCTCATTCAGGGACTCGTTGTAGGAGGACATGAGGTCCATGGCCTTCTGCTCCTCCGTGGCATCCCTTATATCAAACAGATAACCATCCGTCTTTCCGTTCATGGAAAATGAATACGTCCCTATCTCGCAGACACAGGTCATATCCCCCTGCCTGAACCTGCGGATCGAAGTCCCTCTGCTCTCATAAGCGTTTATAAGAGAATACAGGATCCCCGAAGCCCTGGTGTCATCGGGGAGTAATTCATCCACTACCTGGGAAGACAGTTCCGGCAGGAAATCATAGCATCTCCTGTTACAGCTCAAAAATCTCCTGTTTAAATCGAAAGCCGCATAGCCTCTGTTTCCGTACAGCTTCTGCTGGGTGGATATCACGGAGGATATATTGTGGGCGTAGATACGGTCATAGGAGGCCGCAGCCACCACATCATAGATCACATACATAAATGGCAGCATGGAAAAACTGATATCTATCAATGTTTCCACAGCGTACACCAGGATTGCGAGAGAAACGGCGACTGTGTACAGTCTGTGGGTCTTCCGGGAATAGGTGCCTTTCCTCAAAAAACCGGCGATCATTATCCCGATAAGCCCTGCCACAATGGCCGCGAGATAAATGAGATGGAATATCTTGAGGGGACCGCTTGTCATCTTTGTGACTGTACCCGCATCGGTCCGGATAAGCCTTATGGTCTTAAAATATCTGCTGTTGTGGATGCTGGTCCACACGATGAACAGGTGGATAAAAGCTAAAGAATACGTCAGAAGCTTGATCCTGAACCTGACCTTCACATGCAGGGACCTGAGCATTGAATTGATCATGATCACAGGGAGAATCGTGCTGTCCAGGTATATGAAACAGAAGGCGATCATAGCCCCTTCCTCTGTGATCACCCGGGTCTTCAGCCAATAGCCCAGAATGACCACCGGAATCAGGACCACCACTGCACAATAATATGGGTCTATGTTGTCACGTTTTCTTCCCGCAGTATAGATAAATACCACTATGGAGATCAAAAGACATATTCCGTAGGCTGTGGTTACCATCAGCCTCTCCTCATCTTCTGGTCTGTCTCAAAATAGACTTCATTCCCCGCATCTTCATCATTTATCACATGCAGTTCGGAACCCATGAGGGATACCAGTTTTTCCGCAAGTTTAAGTCTTATCTTGCCCGGTACCGCCGGATTCACAGGACCGTCATCTTTGACGGATATGAGCAGATGCAGGTTGTCATCATGCTCTTTGGAATAAACCGACAGTTTCACATTCCCTTCCTCTATATGGGTTGCTGCATTGAAAAGCATGATGGTTATGACTTCCGTCAGATGGACACTGTCACCTGAAAGACTGCATAAAAGATCCTTTGGCAATTCCTTTGAAAATGATATCTTTTCCATGTCAAGGATATCCAGCATCTTTTCCACAGGTCTGTCCAGTATATCCTTAAGCACATATTCACCTTCTGAATAAACGATCCTGCCCGCCTCAAAATCAGAATACTCTATGACATTCTTCAAAAGTTCCCTGTGTATTGCAGACAGCTGCTTTGCGGCTCCCGCATACTCTCTTATCTTTTCCTCCCCGCTCTCATCGATTATCTGCTGTTCCAGTTCAGCCACCTGTTCCACCGGGGAGAGCAGTTCATAAGACACATTTCCAAGGAATGCGCTGACTTCCCTCTTCTGGGCCTCCGCCATACTGATCTTCTTCTCGGCGGCATCGATTTCCTTTTTTTCTGCTTCTATAACCTGGATCGTAAATATGACACTGTCCAGGGTCTGACCCTCCTCATAATCCATGGCAAAGAATCTGAGACGGCACCATCCCCGCTCTTTGCTCACATATTCACAGGCTATATTCTTCTTGCCTTCCATCCTGTCCCTGATGGTTGTGAGATCCGTAAACCTCAGCACCATCTTCCTGTATGCATCGTCAGCATCGATCTCAAAAAGATTCTTTAACTGATCATTTGCCCCCATGTTTTCCGGCCGATTAAGGTCTGACTCCTCCTCCGCCACCACAGATACTATGCGGTCCTTCAGAAGATCCACAATGTAGATCGTATTGTACATGTCTGACATGCATGAAATACCGGAGGTCTTCAGATTCAATTCTCTCTGGGCTTCCTCATAGATCCTTACGGAGACCAGATAGATAACCGCATTCAGTATCCAGAAAACAGACAGTCCCGCTATGAGATAGAATAGGTTCCCCGTGAACATACTCCTGTAATAACTGTGATCCAGCTGATAATCGGACAGATCCAGGGAATCCAGATAATAGAAGATCATTCCCATAGTCAGTTCCGTCCCGGGCTCCCTTGGTATCTCGGAATCCTTTACCGAGGGCACATATTCTATGTAGTCCCCTGCCTTAAGCGGGATCAGCAGGTCACCGTCGTAGCTGTACTCGAGTACCACGCTGTCCAGATCGTAATTCCTGAGATCCAGAGTCTGAACGCGTTCATTATAGGTCCCCGTAAACTGATGGATGCAGACCGTGCCACACCAGGCGTTGTTTATGAAACAGTCGCCCTTGATGTTTATCCTGAGCTTCCAATCGTCAACCACATCGGAAGACTTGTTGTACAGGGTTCCGTCTATGGTCTCCCCTGTAAGGTCCACGCTCTTTCCGTCCAGCATATAGCCTCTTTTAAGCCAGACACTGGTGCTGTCTCCCCTTCCGGCAATATGCATGTAAACAGGCTTGTCCCTTTCATCCCCGATAACCGTATGTTCCCTGGAATTAAATCTGCTGGTCCAGACTATCTGTATGACGAAAAGCACAATGATCACCAAAGGGCAGATTATCACAAACCACCTGTATGCTTTTTTTAATAACGGATTCCTTTTCATCCTTTCACCCTTTAATGCAGATCACAGATTGTTCCTTTTACGCCTGACTGATAAGCAGGTTTTCACGCTCTCATTCTCCTGTTCATCTGTCCCTTGTCACAAACTCCAGTTCCACGCCGTTTGGATCTTCCACAAGAATATTTCTGAATTTAAGATTGGGCACATAGTCAGGTTCCGACAGGATCTTTACCCCCTCGGATACCAGTTTCTCATAGAGGGCATCCACATCGTCACAGCCAAAGGCCAGATGCCTGTAGATACCACGGGTCTTCACATTGGGATGCATCTCTCCGAAATCATCAGTGTACTCTATCAGTTCCAGAAGAAGCCCTCCCTCAAGTGCAAAATAATGCAGCTCGTGATCCCCCATATCGACGGTATCAAGTTGCCTGAATCCCAGGATCCTTCCGTAGAAATCCTCGCTCTTTTTCATGTCTTTTACATTGATCGTTATATGATCCGGTGCGATCTTATTCATCCTGTTCTCCTAACCTGAACCCACATGCTTTTACACCCTGTCTGTCGATTTCCGCCGAAAGTATCACAGACGACGTCATACTTCAAACTTGTAACCCATTCCCG
>JAILIO010000051.1 GCA_024695225.1 Lachnospiraceae bacterium | reverse complement strand
ATCCTGTGTAATACCATTCATTGTACTCATTGTAAGTATTGAACACGGGAGCTGTCATTTCCATCTTTGCTGCTTTTATAATGAAGTTCCTGACGAGAGTTTTGTCCTTATAATTTCCGGCTCCTTTGACCGTCAGCGTGGGAGCCTTTTTGGGATTGAATTCCGAATCACCCTCTGACAGTTCATACGCTTTGAGGTTGTTTTTGAAGGACAGTTTATAGTCGGTCTTTTCCTCAAGCAGAGTCTTTCCATAGTAAATACGGACTTCGGGGACGATTTTTTTGCCTGTGTAATAAATGTCACCGGTGAGATTTCCTACCCACAGACCTTCAGGCACTGCATCGGCATTTGCAAAATCTGCCCGGTCGGCAACGAGGACATCTCCCCATTCACCCCGGTTGTCTTCTAATGTCAATGAGATTACAGTCACAGTACTGGTTTTCCCGGACAGGACCGTGACGGCCTTGAGCTGTATGATATCTCCGGGTTCTCCGGTAATGGTTATGGGGGCGCTGTACACTGTGGCGGTGTCGCCGGATGGTGATGAGCCGTCAAGAGTATACTGTATGGATGCGCCTTCGGAGGCAGTGCGCAGAGTCACCTCTGTGCCCGAAGGAACGATCCCTGACCAGACATCCGAAACCGGAGCGAATAAGAAATCGGTACCTTCTGCTGCGAAGGATGCGGTGATCGTCATATCTGCGGTGACAGGTTCTTCACTACAGAAACTGGTGCCATCGCCTTTTACCCAGCCGATGAAAGTGCTGCCTTCTTTTACCGGATCTTTGATATCAGCCTTGTTTCCATCGGCAACAGTCATGGTTTCGTCAGTCTGGCCGTCAACCTTTATCGTAACATTGTGGAGTTTGATCCACCTGGGATAAAGTGTGATGTCTGCGCCCTCGAAATAGGGGATCAGCCGGTCTATGCGGTTTTTGAACAATTTATCCCTGTACCAGCCTTCAAAATCATATCCTTCTTTGGAAGCGGGTTCGAATTCAATGGCATCGTCTTCCATGCGGTAGGAGTCAGGATTGGATGTGGAATTGACTTCCCCAAGGCTGTGATCGAGGGCATAGGTTATGTGATATTTTGTAGAAGACAGAAGCTCATAGTGGTTTTTCAGCAAAGCTGATAAGTTTCTGTCCCCGTCTAAGTAGGCATATCTCTGGGTCATCACATGATCATATGCGTAGGAACCATAGACGACATACAGTATCAGATCTGCGCTGCAGTAGTCAAAGGGACTTTGACAGTTATAAACCGTGTTATCTTTTACATACCAGTCTGTAGTATAAATAAAACTCACGCTTTCAGGGATGTCTATCCTTTCCAGCTTCGAACAGTACTTGAAAGCGGAATCATGAATGGACTCAAGTCCCTCGGGCAGTTTCAGGTATGTAAGGGATGTACAGTAGTAGAAAGCCCCATAGTTGATCTCTTTGAGTCCGGAACTGAATCTCACATCTGAAAGGGAACTGCAGTTGGCGAAACAGTTATCCGGAAGGATTTCTACTTGTCCGGGGATGGTTACACTATTAAGACCCCGGCATCCGTAGAATGCGTAATTTCCTATGGAAGTCAGAGTATAGGGCAGTTGGATCGATTCCAAAGATGTACAATAACTGAAAGCATATTTCCCGATGACAGCCGTTTTTGCTGAGAGGTCTACGGACTTAAGTGCTGTACAGCTGTAGAAGGCGTAGTCTCCGATTTCGTACACACTGTCGGGAATTATTACCGAGGTCAGGTTCTTACATTGATTGAAGGCATTCTTTGAAATGATCGATGTGCCCTTTCGTACACTGAATTCTCCGGTGGCAGAATAAAGGACACGGATCAGCCGGCTCCCGTCATAACTGTAAATTGCATTGTCATGGACAGAGAAAGCAGTGTTTCCTTCTTCGACTTCGACAGTGGTCATATCCGTGGTAATTATTTCCGCTATATCAAAATCTTCTTCTGCTTCCTTGGGGATAAAGAGTTTTGTAGGATCCTCTCCGGGACTCCACCATACAATGGAATCGTCTTTCTTGAGAAACAGCCTGTCACCCTTTTCGTTGCTGTAGTATGTATCGTTATCTGCTGCTACCGTTATGGTGGTCAGTTTGGACATCCCCCTGAACACAGGGTCTTCTATCGTTGCCAGAGAAGCCGGAAGTTCAAGAGCCTTTATTACCGTGGCATAGAAAGCATATTCTGATATATATTTCAGCCCTTCATTGAATGTGACGGTTTCAAGAGCAGTACAATATGCAAAAGCGTGATCATCAATGTATTCTACACTTGCCGGAATAGTCACGGAAGTGAGAGATGAGCAATAAACAAAGGCGTCGTCACCTATCCTGACCAATTTTGAGTCATCGGGAATGGAGAGCTCCTTAAGCTTGGAACATGAATTGAAAGCATTATAATTGATGACTTCAGTGGAAGCAGGTATTTCGACTTTCTCCAGTGATAAACAATTTCCAAAAGCGTAGGATTCTATATATACTACTCCGGATGGGATCTTGACGGTTTTAAGGGAAGTACAACCATAAAATGCATTGTACGGGATCTCTGTAAGTCCATCAGGAAGAGAGATCTCTTCCAGCATAATGCAGTTATAAAATGCATTTTTGGGGAGACATGTAACTGCAAGTTCCCCATCCAGGAAGTTCACATTCTTGATCTCGCTGCTGAAATTGATCCATTCGGGATCTGAGTAGCCGAAAGTTTCACCAACTCTGTTTTGGGAAAGGGTGAGGGTGTTTGAGGCTGTGTTGTATTCCCACATAAGGACGCCGGTAGGCTTTATGTATCCAGTTTCTTCATCTGTTGTGTACAGGGGGATCTGCCCTGATGTGGCTAAAGCTGAGCCTGAACCTGATCCTATTGCAGGATCTTCATCGGGATCATCCAGTTTTGAAATGTCTACAAATTCCGGCTTACGATAGGTCTCAGAATAATTATCTACCCAGGATTTTATTTTTGTATCATTTCCTTCAGTATCTTTTTCTTCAGAATAGATATAGATCGTATCCGTATCACTGCCGCTGTTCCTGAATATGTTTTGGGGTATTTCAAGGGCGCTGTTTTTTATTATCAGCTGTTTGAGATTGGAGCAATATTCAAACAGGAATGAGCCATTTACAGATCCCCTGCTCCCTGTACCCAGTTTTGTGACAGTTGAAGGAATCGTTGCTCTTTTGAGAGCGCTGCATTGCGTAAAAGCGAAGGAATCGATAAATTGTACTCCTTCCGGGATATCCACCTCTGTCAGGAGTCTGCAATTGCAAAACACATCAAAACCAATACTGGTCAGACTTGTTGTCCCATCTTCTCTTGTGGCGAAATCAATACTTTTCAGGTTATTGCAATTTTTAAATGATCTGTTTCCGATGGTCGTAACATTTGAAGATACCGTTATGTCTGTCAGATAACTACAGTAATAGTAGGAATACTCATTTATGACGCCGGTGAGTGTTTCGGGGACTTTGGCATCCTTCCAGGAGCTGCAATCATAGAAAGCATAAGCCCCTATAGATGTTATATATTCCGGCAGTTTCATACTGCTGAGACTGGTGCATTCGTAGAAAGCGTAGCTTTTGATCTCCGAGACGGAATCGGGAAGAGTTACGGTTTCTAAGCTTTCACAGTTTTGGAATGTATAGTCCGGTATTA
>JAILIO010000029.1 GCA_024695225.1 Lachnospiraceae bacterium | reverse complement strand
CGATGTGCCGCACACTCCCCTTCCGGGTTTCGCTGTCATATGCGCTTATCCCGTTTTCTTTCATGTAAATAAGCACATCTCTCTTTATCCTGTCCGTGTCCATAGGTGCAATGATACAGTCATCGCAGGGAACTATCCTGTGAGAATGTATGGCGTAATAACCTGCCACTGTCTCCCCGTCCTTATTTACACCCACAGGGATCTCCGCCTTGTTTCTGTAGTGCTCCGGGGATCCTGAGACTGGGAGCGGCACTGAAAATCCTGTGAATCCGCCGGTGCGTGTGAGCGCAGCCTCCACCTTTCTCTTCTTGAAATCCAGCTGTGCCTCATAAGAAAGCTCCTGAAGTGTGCACCCGCCGCATTTTCCGCAGACTACGCATACGGGATCCACCCTGTCTTTGGATCTTTCAATGAATTCCGAAACGATGGCATAACTGTATCTCTTCATGACTTTCGTCACATGGGCCACCACTTTGTCCCCGGGAAGAGCTCCTTTTACAAATAGGGCATATCCGTCTCCGGTATGCCCTATTCCAAACCCTTCATCCGTAAGGTCTGTTATCTTTACTTCTATCTCATCGTTCTTATTCACACCCGGTCACTCCCACAGCACTCCTGCCACACTTCCGTCATACTTGCATTTCTTACGTTTCTTGCACTTCTTGCACTTCTTACGTTTTTTGCATTTCTTACATTTCCTTCATTTTCTTCACTTCCTGTGCTTTATGTGCTTTATACATTTCTCACAATTTCCTGCATTTCTTGCAATTTCTTCAATTCCTTCAATTCCGGCACTTCCTGCAGTATCTGCGCTCTTTGCTCTTACTGCATTTCCTTCACTTCCCGCGCTCTTAGTGTTCCTTGCCCTTCCCGCTTTTATTTATCTCACTGCCATCAAAGCTCCGCTTTCTGCTTCCCCTTAAACCTCAGTCCTTCTTATGTTTCCGGAGAGAAGTTTGTTGAAGCCGAGCCACTTCATGTCACCGGGAGCAGCAGAAAGTGCCTCTGAAAAAATAGTCAGCTTCGCGTCGGTATTGTCCGCAAAATTGAGGGCCACCGCCTCTATGATCGCAGGAACCTTGGGGGACCCGTACTCCAGCTCCCCGTGGTGCGCCAGGATACAGTGTTCGAGCTCGGTCTTTAAAAGCTTAGGGAAATCAGGGATCCGATCGATCTTCCGGTCGATCATCATGGTCCCGATCACTATATGTCCCATCATATTTCCGCTGTCTGTGTAATCATTTTCGGGGAAGGGGGACAGTTCCTCCGTCTTTCCGATATCATGGAGCAGAGCTGCCGTGAGCAGAAGATCGTGATCCAGGTCCTTATACCTGGTGCTCAGAAACTCGCAGATACGGGCCACGTTTATGGTATGCTCCAAAAGCCCGCCCACAAAGGCCTGATGAACACTTTTTGCAGCCGAACCCCTTTTTAGTTTTGTGATAAATTCGCTGTCTTCCACAAAGAACCCCTTAAGAAGCGCATTCAGATGGGGCTCTTTCACCGTGTTCGAAAGGGAGAGGACCTCGTTGTACATCTCATCGATATTTCTCTCTGACACCGGCAGATAATCCGCGGGATCGTATTCATCCTCCGAGGCCTTTCTGATCCTCTTTATATTCAGCTGAGGCTGACTGTTGTAAATAACTACCTCGCCATTGACAGCCACGTAATCCAGATCCGAGGTATCTTCTATGGCAGGGCTGTCCGGTTCCCATATCTTCCCGTCAACCTGACCTGTCTTGTCCTGCAGAATAAGTGATTCGTATGTCTTGCCGTTTCTGGTGGTGGCGCTGATCCTGTGCTTGCTCAGATAGACACAGGAAACCCTCTCTCCCTCTTTCAGATCCTTTATGTATCTCATATCAACTCCTCGCTTTTACCATGAATCCTTTTCATATGATCTTTTCTCCGTTATTGTTCTTTCAGCGGCAAATAATTATATGCCACAGCATTTCTTTTCATTGCCATCAAATGCCCGTATGCCCCGGTATTGCTTTTATTCACGGCAAATAATTACATGCCCTGATACTTCACCCTCCGCCCAGGAGCACTTCCGCCCTCATATCCTCGTAGCCTTCATTTCCCGGACGTTTCCCGCTGATCACCATGATATCACCGGGATGAGCGCTGTCTAACAGCTCCAAAAACTTCTGGTAATTATTTACGGCTGTGCCCTTTGCAGAGGTAATGATGTCTCCGCTCCTGAGTCCCGCGTCCATGGCGGGAGACCCCACTTCCACCTGGGTGATGGCGACGCCTCCGGGAACATCATCCTCTTCGATGGCGCTTTCAGGCACATCTATTGCATGTATGCCCAGGACCGCCCGCTCTTCCCGGTTGGACATCTTGTTGATAAGGCCCTTCACACCGGCAGAAGAAATGGCCGTGATCACCCCGGGATCGCTGGCCGCATTGTCATCGCTTTTGATGAAGCCGATAACGCTCCCGTTCAGATCGAAAAGGACACCGTTTGAACTTGAACTGCCGTTCATATCTGTCAGGAAAAACCTGTACCAGGAATCGGGCATATCCAGGATCCTGGATGCGGAGGAAATGATCCCGTAATCCACGGCCCCCGGCTCTCCCGTAAGGCTTCCGATGGCTATCACAGGCCTTCCGGCAACACTTGAGGTATCCGTGGATACGAGCACCGCTTCCTTCACGGTGTTCAGTGTCTTTTCGGAAAGGGCGCTCTTTCGCACCGCAAGAACCGATATGCCCGTATTGTCGTCCACTCCCAAAAGTTCTGCATCCACGCTTTCACCGCTTGCCAGGGTCACATTGATCCCTTCGGCATCCGAAAGATATACCCCTGTCACGGCAACGATCAGCCGGATATCCGTCTCCGCAACTATCACTCCCTCTGCGGTGTTCTCGCTCTCAACCGTATTGTTCAGCCAGTCCACATTTCTGTTGACGGAAGTGACAGTTACAACGCTTTTCTTTGCCTCATTGCTCAGGACCCGGAGGGATGAATACATCTGCTTGTATTCCTCACTGCCCACCGTCATCTCTTTGACCGCCTGGTCCACGGCGCTCTGTATATCCGTATCCTTGCTGACCACGGAGGCTTCCCTTAATTCCTCGTCGTCTTCATACATCTTGTCCGGCGTGATCTCTTCATCTGTGGCCGCCTCGGGAAGAGTGATCTGAGTCATGGCGTTCTCATTTTCCGGGGAGATGTTTCTGTCTATGACAGGCTCCAGAAAGAAAAAGGTCAGGCTCGCCACCGCGCCGAACAGCAGCGCCAGGAGCACCGTCATAAGCGTTCGTCTCAGGACCTTCCTTTTGTCCACAGGCCTTTGTTTTATGGTCTCCCTGATAACATTTTCATAGCTTTCGTTAACAGCAGACCCGGAGGCCTCGGCCTTTAAATTTTCCTTTTTGTCATCATTCATCATCGCTCTGTTCCTCGGAAAGAGGGAGGGAAAATACAAACTCTGTCCCCACCCCTTCTGTGGATATGACATTTATATTTTCGTTATGGGCCTTTATTATCTCCCTTGTGATGGAAAGGCCCAGGCCCGTTCCCTTCTTGTCCTTTCCCCTGGACAGATCCGTTTTGTAGAACCGCTCCCAGATCTGATTGATATCCTTGGCGGGGATCCCGATGCCGCTGTCCTTCACGCTGGAAAACACTTTTCTGCCCTTGACTGTGGTCTCAATCTTTATGGTCCCGCCCTGATTGCTGAATTTGATGGCATTGTCCGTAAGGTTGTACAGGACCTGCTGTATCTTGCCCCGGTCAGCTTTCACGTTCAGATCTTCCCCGGTGAGCACCAGGTCCAGCACCAGACCCTTCTCCCTGCACCTGCCTCCGAAGGTCTCCGCCACACTCCTGATGACCGTATTTATATCAAAGTCGGAGATGTTCAAAAGCATTCCGCCGGTCTCCAGGTTGTTCAGTTCCAGCAGGCTGTTTGTCAGCCCCCGTAGCCTGTCCGTCTCCGAAAGCACTATCTTCAGGTATTTATCATGGGCTTCCGGCGGGATGGTGCCGTCGATCATGGCTTCCAGGTACCCCTTTATGGAAGTCAGGGGGGACCTGAAATCATGTGAGACATTGGCGATAAATTTCTTCTGATCGTCCTCTGTCCTGGCTATCTCTCCGGCCATATAGGACAGGGACGCGGCCAGATACCCCATCTCATCATTGCTCTCCACGCTCAGTTCGTAATGCATGTCCCCGGCGGCATATCTTTCCGTAGCCTTCGTGATCTTCTTCAGGGGCAAATAAACTATCTCCGTAAAGAAAATAAGGACTATCAGAGACAGCAGAAATATCATCAAAAGCTGGACATATCCTATCTCCATAAGAGCCCCTATGCTCTCATTCAGACCGGACACCGGATAATGCACGATGACATATCCCCTCACCGAGTACCCGTTTGTGATGGGAGTCAGCACAGACAGCCTGTCATCCGCAAAACTGTTGAAAAATTTCCCTACGGAATATCCCGTGCCGGTGGCCGCTGTTATGGAGGGGTCAAACCCCACAACGTACCTGGGATTCTCCACATCCACAGGGGATGAGGAATCAAGGACTATGAGCCCTGAGGGATTTACTATCCATATCACCGCATCCAGATAGGTCTGGACCGCATCCAGCTGCCTTTTCACCGTCGAAAGAGAGGTCTCGTTGGAATAAAGCCCCGAAGCGTAATCATTGGCGATGAGGGTTGCCTCCCGCTCCAGGCTTTCCGCCTTTTCCGCATACACATGCTTCTCCGTGAGCCTCTGTATGAACACCGAGGTAAACATGAAGGCGAACACGCCAAAGATCGCATAAGCCAGTATGAACTTCAGATAAAGCGTCTTATTCATCAGTCCATGGTCTCAAATTTATATCCCACACCCCAAATGGTCGCAATCCTCCATTTGTCATTGCCCTCGCTTATCTTCTCCCTGATCCTCTTTATATGCACGTCCACAGTCCTTGTGTCGCCGCCGAACTCATATCCCCAGATGCTGTCCAAAAGCTGTTCCCTGGAATACACCCGGTTGGGGTTTGACGCCAGGAAATACAGAAGTTCTATCTCCTTTGGCGGCATGTCTATGTTCCTGCCCATAAATGACACCGAATAATTGGTCATATTAATCTCCAGATCGGGGTAGGACACCTTCTTTACATCGTCATCTTCCGGCTCCGGCCTGTTCATACCGGACCTTCTGAGCAGCGCCTTCACTCTGGCCACAAGTTCCTTGGAATCGAAGGGCTTTTCCATGTAGTCGTCAGCCCCCAGCTCAAGCCCCAGCACCTTGTCAAAGATCTCGCCCTTGGCAGAGAGCATTATGATGGGGATCGGAGAGTCCCGGCGGACCCTTCTGAGCACCTCGTACCCGTCGATCCCCGGCAGCATCACATCCAGCACCATCAGATCCGGAGAAAACCTCTTCAGTTCCGCGATGGCTGCCTCTCCATCCCCGGCAGTCTTGACCTCAAAGCATTCCTTGGTCATATAGAGCGAGATCAGATCTGCTATATTTTCATCATCATCCACGATCAGTATCTTCTGCTTTGCCACAGTATTCACCCTCCCCTCTTCATCTCTCCATAAATCTCCAACGTAAATGATCACGTCGCTGGATATCAAAGCCTCACTATGGTGACACCTGCATCCCCTTCGCCATAACCGGCTTCCGAACAGCTTTTAACGCTCTTATTTTTCTTGAGGTAGTCCCTGACCGCATCCCTTAAGATCCCGTTTCCCTTACCGTGTATGACCCGGACAGGACTTAAATTTGCAAGGACACAGTCATCTATATACTTGGACAGGGCAGCCAGGGCGTCGTCCGAATTCATGCCGGTCAGGTTTATCTCCGAGGATACACTCATGACCTTGTCTTTTCTTATGGCGGACAACCTGTTTCTCCTGCCCCCGGACTCGCTCCTGTCCGGCACCAGATCCTTGAGTTCCACATCCACCGTCATAAGGCCGCACCTGATAGTCAGATGTCCGGATCTGTCGGGAGCTTTCGACACGACTCCCTTAAGGGATGATCCATACACCTTGACAGGCGTTCCCGGTATGGCTTCTTCCGGCTTCATCAGCTTGTGGGGAGGCGCCTTTGTCTGTTTTGTTTCCTGTTCCTTTTTAGGGCCCTTCCGGTTCTGTCTCTCCTTTTCAAAAGCAGCCTTCTCCCGGGCGAATTCCTCTCTCTCCCGCTCCAGCTCCTTTCTCATGCCCTCCAGCTCTGACACCACATTTTCAAAGCCCCGCTCATCCTCGTCCATCTTCTTCACCGCTTCCCTGAGGATGTAATCCGGAAGACCCAGCCTGCCTGATATGGCAAAGGCATTGCTCTTCCCGGGGACGCCTGTGAGCAGGCGGTATGTGGGGCGAAGGGAAGCCACGTCAAATTCGCAGGAAGCGTTCATTATCCCTTTTGTCTTCAGGGCATATATCTTCAGCTCGGAAAAATGGGTGGTCACCATTGTCCTCACCCGTCTCAGATGGAAATTGTCCAACAGAGCCATGGCAAGGGCTGCCCCCTCTTCCGGATCCGTCCCGGCCCCGGGCTCGTCGAAAAGGCAGAGACTGTCTATGTCAGAAGACTTCAGTATGCTCACGATATTGGTCATATGGCCGGAAAATGTGGACAGATTCTGGGCTATGCTCTGCTCATCTCCTATGTCCGCATATACTTCCTTAAAAACTGATATCTGGGAACCCCCGGAGGCCGGGATATGGAGGCCGGCCTGGGCCATAAGGGTCAATAAACCCACGGTTTTCAGGGACACCGTCTTTCCGCCGGTGTTGGGACCGGTCACCACCAGCATGTCCCACTCGTCACCCAGGGTGACATCTATGGGGACCGCCTTCTGTGGGTCCAGCAGAGGATGTCTGGCCCGTCTCAGCCTTATCACCCGGTCCTCTGTTATGGCAGGTCTCATGGCGTTCTCATCCAGGGCGAGCCTTGCCTTGGCAAAAGTCATATCCAGCTTCGCCATCAGTTCCTGGTCCGCAGAAAGCTCAGCCGTATGGTCGGAGAGCCTGTAGGAAAGGTCTGAGAGTATCCTCTCGATCTCATCCCGCTCCTTCAGCTTCAGCACGCTTATGGAATTGTTTATATCCACCACCGATGCAGGTTCTATGAAAAATGTGGACCCGGATGCGCTCTGATCGTGCACCATTCCGGGCACCCGGGATTTGTATTCGCTCTTTACCGGAACGCAGTACCTCATGCCTCTCTGGGTGATCACAGGTTCCATCAGATATTCCCGCTCTCTGCCGGTGAGAAACCGGGACAGGGCGGTCCTGACCCTTTCATAGGAGTTTTTCAGTTCTCTCCTGATGGCCTTGAGTTCGGATGAGGCATCGTCTTTTATGCCGCCGTCAGCCTCTATGCAGCGCCTGATCTCCTTTGCAATCTCTCTGAGGGGCCAAAGCCCTTCAAAATAAGGGGTCAGCGCATCATCCTGCACATTCCGGGACCATTCCTTCAGTGTCATTGCCCTGTCGAGCATGCCGCACACTGTCAGCAACTCTTCTGCGGAAAGGGAAGCTTCCGCAGACAGCCTTGCTATCATTTCTCTCAGATCCACGCAGCCGGAAAATGAAACACTGCCCTGATTGAATATCCTGGTCACAGCGTCCGCAGTCTCCCTTTGCGCTCTCTCTATGGGGAACTTTTCGTCCATGGGCAGAAGAACCCTGCACAGCGCCTTCCCCGGCAGGGAATCCGCATGGGCGCAGAGATCTTCGATCACTCTGTCATATTCAAGTGTTTTCAGTACTTTTTCGTTCATCTGTCATATATATATTCAATTCATTTCAGATACTGCTTGTTTCAAGCATTCTCTGCCATGTATCGATCTTTCAAACATCCTGTGGCGGTCAACCACACATGTTTTTCCACGCGGACTGAACCTGAGTCTCCACAGGCTTAAAACGCATAGTAAACTGACATTACTATACTCTAAACCTTGCCCCGACACAATCCCACAGCGGAAATGGGCAGGGTTCTTTCACGAAGCCTGAGTTTACCCGCTGTCCCTGTAAAAAAGGAAGCCTTGCGTCCGCTTCGCTCCCGCAAGCCTTTTTATTTTATCATGTTTTCTCTGCTCACATCAAAAAAAGGGCG
>JAILIO010000278.1 GCA_024695225.1 Lachnospiraceae bacterium | reverse complement strand
ATCTCCGGGGCAAACGCTATGGTGATTAGGTTCACCGCCCCTATAAGTATCAGCACCCCATAAGATACAGGGGCGATCTAGTACATCTTTTTGTACCTGATCTTTGTGTAGCACCAGGGACAAAAAGATGTACGAGATCGCCCCTGTATCTTATGGGGTGCTGATCCTTATAGGGGCGGTGAACCTGATCACCATAGCCTTTGCCCCTGAGATAGTGTATATATTCGCCCCGGCCGGGTATGGGGGAGCTGTCCGGTGTATCCCTCCCATAGCAATGAGCGCCTATTTTATGTTCTGTTATGTTTTGTTCTCAAAGATCAGTTTTTACTACGGGGATACGGGACAGATAGCTGCAGCCACGGCTGCCGCGGCAGTTCTCAATCTTATCCTGAATTATCTGTTCATCCCGGTCTTTGGGTATACAGCTGCCGCATATACCACGCTTTTATGCTTCATGTTGTATGCAGTGTTTCACTATATTGTGATGAGACGGGTCTGCAGGAGGGAACTGAAGGGAGAGTATCCCTTTGATACGATCAGGCTTTTGCAGATCACGCTTGCCTTTATGGGAACGGGATTTCTGTATCTTTCGCTGTACGGTCATATACTGCTCAGGTACTGTTTAACGCTGGCGCTTATGGTCATCCTTTTTTCAAACCGCAAAAAACTTGCGGGATACATAAGGGAAATAAGCGCTCAGCATGATAGATGATCCTTTTGTCAAACCGCAAAAAACTTGCTGGATATAAGGAAAATAAGCACGCAACAGGATCGAAACAGATCCCATATCTTAAATTATTAAAATTTTATAAACTAATTCGAAAAAAAGTTGTTGACAAAATCAAAGAATCCTTTATAATGTTAAACAAGTAGTTATAGTTGCATCCGGCGTAGCCGGGAGTGGGAAGTGTAGATTCCAGAAAGAAAGTGGGGACTCAAGAATGAAGAAAATGATGAAGAAGATGCATGACAAGAAGGGCTTCACACTGGCTGAACTGCTCGTGGTTGTCGCGATCATCGCTATCCTGGTCGCTGTTTCAATCCCGATCTTCACGGCACAGCTTGCAAAGTCCAGGAAGGCAACCAACCTTGCCAACATCCGTTCCGCAAAGGCAGCTGCGGTTTCTGCTATGCTTGCAGACAACCTTGATTCTATCGGTATCACCTTTACAGCTGATACAGGTAGTTATGTTGTTGGCAGTGTAACAGGCGATACTTCAACTACTACAAATAATTGGGAAGATGGCGTGAAGGACGATAAGGTATATCCCAAGGTTGTGTATTCTGTTGCCAACAGTGGAGCAGAACAGAAGTATACGCTCGCAGAATAATCTTGGTTCATGACAGAAAAGTGAAATTCGTTTCATCTATGTTTTAATACCAAATGCAGGCATCGGGCTTTTGCCCGGTGCCTGTTCTTATTTTGGCGGAGGTTCACAGTGATCAAAGATCATGATAAAAAAAACAGCATACTGACTTTGACGATCCTGTTTTTATTTGTATTAAGCGTATTTGTAAGGCTTTTTATTTCCGCTTATCCAAAGATATTTATCTATTATCCCGATGAATTTTATTATCTTTCCTTTGCCGGAAGCATTTTTTCTGATGGTACCCTGAATGTATACAACCTTCCCTGCAGCCTGGACAGACCTCTTTACCCGTTTATCCTGTCTTTATCCGGATTTATAAAGGATCCTTTTACGGCTCAGAAGGCAGAAATGTTGATAAATGCAATCCTCATGTCATCCGGTGTGTTTCCGGTGTGGCTTATTTCCGGGAAACTGCAGCTTTCCGACAGAAAAAGGGTGCTCTCAGTCCTTTTGTATCTGCTTTCATCCGATATGGTTTTCACAATGCTTTTCCTGTCTGAAAACGCTTATCTGCCCTTTTCCATGTGGATGATATACGGACTGATCTTATTTTCAGAAAATGAAGACCTGGGCCGGGGAAAAGGCCGATTCATCCTTTCAGGGTTGTTCCTTGGGCTGATGTTTGGGGCCTGTGCTGTATGCCGGGGGGATCCGGGGCTTATTCCCTGTGCCTCTTTTTTCGTTTGGAGTGTTTTTCATGTAATCCTTCACCTGAGATCTGCAGAGGATAAAAAAACATATTTCATTGGATATTCAGCGGTATTCCTGACTTTTTTTCTGATCCGGTCTGTTTCAGATCTGATCGTGCCTGAAGGAGTTGTTGTCTTTTTGAGCGGCAGGACAGCACCGGATATTTTTCTGTCTTTCTACGATATGTTTTATTATATGGTGGCTGTTGTTACGGGCTTTTGCTTGTTCCCGGTCCTGCTGCCGTTTTATAACCGCTTCAGGAAGGGGGAGGATGGAGATCCTGTGATGACAAAGGAAGAGAAGGCATTCACGGACAATGTGGTGATGACGCTTCTTATGACTGCGGCCATAACTTCTTATCTCATCATGTCTACCGAGATGAAGGACAATATGCAGCCAAGGCTGATACTCAGATATGTGTCCTGGCTTTTTATGCCTTTTGTAATGCTCATGTTTTCGCAGCTTGAAAAGAAACTCGAATACAAAAAAATGTTTGTCATGGGACCTGCTATAGTATATGCGGGCATAGCTCTCATCATGTCCGCAACCTTTGGAGGAATATTGTTTTCAAATGAAACTTCTTCCTGCGAGCAGACACTGCTTTCTGTCTTTACCGGGTTTCCTCAGCTGCAGCCGGTGTCTGTCTTACTGTTTTTGGTTCTGACCCTTTTCTTCGGATATATGCTTTACAGGAGACAGGATATCTTTGTGCTCTCCTTTACTGCGTTTTTATTTGTGTTTAATATATTTAACGGGGCGCTTTGCGCAAATGAGATAAAAAGCCTGAACTTTGTGAATGAGGCAGAGGTTGAAGATCTGAGATACCTGTCAGAACTGCAGGAAAAAGAACCGGATGCAAAGATCCTGATACCCGATAACGGCAGCGTATACAGGGCGTCTGAAGCATATACATTTCTGGATCCAAAGGGGCTTTACTGCATTGATTACAGGAAACTTATAGATTATTATAGATTTACGGTGGAAAGCTACGACAGCGAGGGGAATGAAGTTATAAAAGACAAGTCACTTCTCCTCTGGAAGAATGCAAAAGATATTCTCACGGTGCCAAACGGGGTGGATGCTGCAGTTTATGAAGATATGGACACTGTGCAGTATATCCTTTCGGGAGATCCTCTGGGACTTAAGTTTTCCGATGGGTCGGTGGAGGAGGTAAAGAGACTCGACGGCATAGGAATGACTCTTTACAGACTGACTGATGAGACCATGATACCTGTTATAGAAGCCAATGATCCGCCGGCCATGTCTTTGGATGACTTCCTGGATGATCTGTTCAGGGAACTGCAGAAGAGGAACGCTGCCGGGATGGGACAAGTTAAATAGGTCAGTATATATGCTTAGCGCAGTATACAGATAAAAACAGCCATGTTGCAAAGGTTGAAGGGGATGGAATCGAGAGCGTATGCTTAATGTAAGGACACAGATAATAATAGCTATACTGGTTGCCTTGGGCTTTATCTACATCATAACCCTCATAAGGCATAAAAAACTGGAGATAAGGCTTAGCCTCATATGGTTTCTTGCGGGGAGCGTCATACTTTTGTTTGACCTGTTTCCGTCTCTTATGACTGAACTGTCCGGAGTCCTTGGGATCTATGCCCCTGTGAATATGCTTTTCTTCTTTGGATTTCTGTTCTCCATGATAATAATATTTTACCTTACGGTCACTGTGTCCAGGCAGTCGCTGCAGATACGGAACCTGACCCAGGAACTTGCGATCATAAAAGCAGCCTTGGATGAAAAAAGAGGAAATGTTAAAAAAGATGATGGCAATAGAGATGGAGATCGGGGAGATGCGGATCAAAGAGATGATGATCCCATAGAAGCCACGGATCCTTCATATTCCCGCAAGGAAAAGAGCCGTGGGTGACCTGAAAGAAGGCGCGGAAAGCATTAAAGCAGTCGCGGGCAAACTTAAGGAGACTGCAGACAGGCCCCTGGTGTCAGTTGCCGTTCCATCATACATGAATGAGAAGACAATAGGGATGACCATAAGATCCGTTGCCCGGCAGACCTACAGACCGGTCGAGATCGTGATCTGCGATGATTCCTCTGCTGACCGCACATTTGAGGTGATCCGGGAGGCAGAGAGCAGATACGAATCGGAGGGCCTTTTGTTCAGAACGTACAGGAATGAAAAAAGGCTTGGCATGACCAAAAACTGGAACAGATGCCTGTCCCTTTGCAGCGGAAAGTATATAAAACTCCTGTGCGGAGACGACCTTATTTCCCCGAAACTGATAGAAAGGGAAGTTGAGATACTGGAGAGATATCCCGAAGTCCTTTCAGTTGAAAGCGATACGGCTTTTATTGACGAAAATAAGCGCCTGACAGGGGGATATTACAGGAGATACCGTAAGAGCGGGGTGGTATCCGGAAGAGAGATAGCCCTCTATTCACTGTTCCACAGGGATTATTTCGGGGCTCCACTTGCAAATACCTTCAGAAGGGATTCCTGTGAGAGATACGGAGGATTTGATGAGGACTTTGAACTGATCCCCGATTATGAATTCTTTATGAGACTTGGACTGTACGGGGAGGTTTTTATCATCCATGAGGCTCTTAATTTCTTCAGGCTGAGAAGGGGCTCCAACACATCCACCGTGTTTGGAAAGGATTCAGACAGATATCTAAAAGAGCACGAAAGGCTTGTCCGGAAATTTGCGGGAAAACTTAAGCTTTCTGAAAAGGACGTCCGGAGGAGCCTCATGGTTCGAAAGATCATGAACAGGCTTGGAGGCCTTTATTTGAAAATATTTTTGAAGGGAAAGGCTGTCAGGGGATCTGTATTTAAGAGAAGGGGCTGACTGAAGAGGGAGGAGTGTTACAATGCCGGACCGTCTGCCGGATTATATATGAGGTTTGATTTAGATCATATGAATGAGAACAGGTATCTTGTGATAATTCCTGCCTTTAATGAGGCTGAAAATATAGGCCGGATCGTAAATGAAGTCAGAAACACAGCTCCGGGCTTTGATATCCTGGTGGTAAATGACTGCTCGGAAGATAACACCCGGGAAGAACTTTTGAAATGCGGCTGCAATTGTATCGATCTGTCAAATAATCTTGGGATCGGTGGCGCCATGCAGACCGGATACAAGTGGGCGGACGATCATGGGTACGATGTGGCAGTTCAGATAGACGGGGATGGTCAGCACGATCCCTCATACCTGGAAGAGATGGTGAAGATCATAGGCGGTGGGACAGATATGGTGATCGGATCCAGATATATTGACCGTAGGGGTTACCAGTCAACAGCGCCCCGGAGAGCAGGTATCAGGTACTTTTCCCGGCTTATAGGAATGCTTACGGGACAGACTGTCACAGACCCCACATCCGGCATGAGGGCAGTGGGGAAAGAGCTTATCAGGGTTTTTGCCGGGAACTATCCCGCGGATTATCCGGAGCCTGAAAGCACTGTCCTGGCCATAAAAAAAGGGTATTCCGTCAGCGAGATCCCTGTGGAAATGAGGGAGAGACATTCCGGCAGTTCATCCATTGCGGGGGTGATGCCGCTTTATTACATGATAAAAGTCACCATTGGCATACTTTCAGCGTGAGGAAAGGAGAAGCTTATGATCGATTACAGCGAAGGGTCCGGAAAGCAGTACCATACAGGCGTTGGGCCGGGAGATGTGGGAAGATATGTGATCCTGCCGGGAGACCCTAAGAGGTGCGAGAAGATAGCCGCTCATTTTGACAATGCAAAGCTTGTGGCAGATGTAAGGGAATATGTGACCTACACGGGAGAACTGGATGGGGTGAAGGTGAGCGTCACATCCACCGGTATCGGAGGGCCTTCCGCAGCCATAGCCATAGATGAACTGTCCAAATCCGGGGCGGATACATTTATACGGGTGGGCACCTGCGGAGGCATGCAGCAGAATGTGGAAAGCGGAGACATTGTGATCGCAAGCGGTGCCGTCCGCATGGAAGGCACAAGCCGTGAGTTTGCGCCCATAGAATATCCCGCAGTGCCTGATTTTAAAGTCCTTTCAGCCTTGTCAGCTTCAGCGGGGGAGCTGGACATCAGACATCATGTGGGGGTTGTGCAGTGCAAGGATTCATTTTTCGGACAGCACGAGCCTGAGATCATGCCGGTGTCTTATGAACTGGAGAACAAATGGAATGCATGGCTCAGAATGGGGTGTCTTGCCAGCGAGATGGAAAGCGCAGCCCTGTTTATCGCCGGATCTTTTTTGAGAGTGAGGGTCGGGGCCTGCTTCCTGGTCATAGCCAATCAGGAGAGGGCAAAGGCGGGACTGCCCAATCCCCAGGTTCACGATACCGAGCTTGCCATCAAGGTTTCGGTTGAAGCCTTCAGAAGACTGATAAAGGAAGATAACCTGGTGAAATCTTAAAAAATTATTAAAAACATATATTTTGTGCACCTTGACCGATATAGTCACATTATGCACAAAATATTGTAAATATCAGACTTTTTTCGCTATGTATGCTTGATTTAACGACAGTGGGTTTGTTGACATAAGTTGTTATATTTATTAAAATAACCTTGTATGTGTTTTGGAATTGTTCTGTTGCGATCGTTTTGATTCTGGGAGGTTGGTCAGGTGAAAACATTTGAATACCGCGCGGAGATGGCGAATGGCCGCGAGGCGAGGGGCATAATACAGGCCACCGATGAGTATTCAGCTATTCTTAAGATCAGGAATGATTATCCTGTTGTAACACATATTTCTGAGGTACAACAAAAGGGGAGCACCGGTCTCAACATGGAGATCGGGGGTCCCAGAAAGATCAATCAGAAGAACCTTTCCATAGCTTGTAAACAGATAGCCATCACCCTTAAAGCAGGGGTGCCCATAGCCAGATGTCTCGAACTCATAGGCAGGCAGACTGAAGACAAGATGCTTAAGAGGATCATCACCCAGACTGCTGAGGATGTGGCAGAGGGTAATGGGCTTGCATCCAGTCTGAACAGGAATGGTCCTGAACTTCCTCCTACTTTCATAGAGACCATGAGAGCCGGTGAGGAATCCGGAAATCTTGAGCATTCTTTTGATGAGATGGCGGATTATTATGAAAAAGCCTATAAAAATGCCGGAAAGATTAAGAGCGCGCTGGGGTACCCCATGTTCGTCCTTGTGGTTGCCATAGTGGTCCTCTTTATAGTGATGCTCTTTGTTATGCCTACAATGGGCAAAACCTTCAAAGATCTGGGAGGGGAACTTCCCATTATGACAAAGGCGCTTATCAGTTTTTCTGATTTCTTCAGCGCCAATTGGATGATGATAGTGGCTGTCATGGCTTCTGTGCTGGTTGCCAGATCTGTATTCCTTCTGACAGAAAAAGGAAAAGAGATGAACGGTCTCTTCCAGCTTAGAAATACCGGGTTTGGCAAGATACATCAGCTGGCCGGGGCCGCCCAGTTTGCAAACACCATGGC
>JAILIO010000175.1 GCA_024695225.1 Lachnospiraceae bacterium | reverse complement strand
TCCCCTGGTTCGATCTGTTGTCTGAAGTTTTTATATTTGTATCCTTTGCGGCCATAGCCTATGTGCTGACAAAGCTTTACGGCAACAGGCTGGGTACCCTTGCTTTTGTGATAGTGGCATCCTTCATCGCCCCCCAGGCACTGATCAGGGTCCAGTTCACAAAGACCAGCGGTGTGGTCGCTGCAACCGCCCTTTCACTGATGGCATATTCCGCCTTTTCAGACAGAAGGAGAAGGGATCTGATACTGGGGATCATCCTGGCATCCTACGCTTTCTGCCTGAGGAGATCTGAGTTCCTGGCAGTGGGGGTATTGATGTTCCCTGCTTTTGTGCTCTTCTTTTTGCAGGGAAATGAGGGAGATCACAGGTATTTATTCTCTGCGCCCCGGAAAAAACTTCTGTCCGGAGTCATTATAATGGCAGCTTTTGCAGGGGTGCTGTTCTTTGCAGACCGCATGGCTTACAATGCGGATCCTGTCTGGAAGGATTATTCCAGGTGGAATTATGCAAGATCCGAGCTCTTTGACTACGGGTTCCCTGATTTTGAAGAGAACAGGGAGGAACTGGAAACTCTGGGTATAAAGGAATCCGCCTGGAAACTTCTCAGAAGTTACAATTACGCGGATCCGGAAGTGTTCACCCTGGATGTGTTTGAGGGGATAGTGGCACTTAAAGGAGAGAAGAGAAAGTTCTCCGGGACGGTGGTAAAGGAGTTTTTACGGGAGGTCCCCGGAGGACTCATGAAGATGTCAGGGTTCTATATGAGTCTGATCTTTTTCTCATTTTTCCTTGTTTACGGAAGGAAAAGAGTTCTGCCATGGATATCCGTTGCAGGCACGTTGATGCTCTATGGCGCCTTATATCTCTATCTCTTTATGACCGGCAGATATCTTTTGGAGCGGGTGGACATGGGATTGTTCCTCGGAATGTCCATGAGTTTCCTGCTGTCCGGAGCAGGTGAATTGGGAGGGGCTGCGACCGGAACCGGAACCGGAACAGGATCAGGAACAGAAACAGGATCAGGAACAGGGACAGAAACAGGATCAGTAACAGAAACAGGATCAGATACCGGATCAAATGCCGGAGCTGCTGCAGAAACTGCTGCCGGCTCTGACAGAGGTGGAGACCTGAGAGACATTGACCTTCGGACTGCGGTATTTGCGGGCTGTATGGTGCTGGTGCTGTGCCAGAACTTCACGAAGGATTACTGGAGGGGAAATACAAGAGACAACAAGGGCATATCCGCAGGACAGACCGAAAAATTCATGGAGATGTCCGCAGACAGGGAACACCTGTACCTGTGTAAAATGGCCTACCCGAATGTTCAAAATGCATTTGAACCCTTTGACATCATGCCGAAGGATATATTTGGCAACATTTATTTCCTCGGGGGCTGGCAGGTCTTTGAACCTGAGACCCTGAAACCCCTTGAAAACTATGGGGTCAAAAATCCCTACAGGGATATCCTTACGAATGAAAAGATACTCATAGTGGATGACGATATCGACCTGACCATGGAATACATACACGACTACTACGATGCGGGGGCTCAGGCAGTTCCCGCCGGCATGATCGGGAACGAGTATCAGGTGTACCGGATCGAGGGAAGCAGCTGATCCCCGGGGGAATGCGCCGGAAGGGATCCACAGTTTCCAAGGGGACAGTTAAATGGTAAAGCAGCTGAGTCCTTACAGAATGCAGAAACAGATGTGATTTACAAGGCATGACCAAGGCCTTGTATCCCGGAGAAAAACATGTGCGGAATAGCCGGACTTTGCGGCATGGATCACGATTCAGCCGTAAGGGATATAAAGATAATGACAGATCTCATGAAGGACAGGGGACCGGACGCTGAGGGCGTGTGTTCCTCCCCGGGTCTGGAGGCAGTGTTTGGCCACAGGAGGCTCAGCATCATTGACCTGACTGAGACCGGAGCCCAGCCCATGGTGTCGGAGGACGGGCGTTTCATCATAACCTACAACGGCGAGATATATAATCACGCTGAGATCAGGGATGAACTGCTGAAGGCGGGGGGCCGTCCCTTCAGGGGCAGGAGCGACACCGAAGTGTTCCTCAGAGCTTTTGAAGAATGGGGCGACAAGGCTCCGGAAAAACTGAAGGGCATGTTTGCGGCAGGGATATACGACTGCGAAAAAAAGGAACTGACTCTTATGAGAGACCGGGTGGGGGAAAAGCCCCTTTATTACGGCTGGGTCTGCGGAGGCTTTGCCTTCGCTTCCTCCATAGCTGCCATTTCTGCACTTCCCGGATTTGAAAGTGAGATAGACAGGGGGATACTCCACAAATATTTCCTGTACGGATATATCCCCGCCCCCAACAGCATCTGGAAGGACGTGAAGAAGCTGGAGCCCGGCAGCATCTTAAAAGTAGCTTCCCCTTTCAAAAAGGATTCGGTGACCGAACACAGGAAGTACTGGGATGTGACGGAGCGCATGATATACGGCCTGAAACATCCCTTCAAGGGAGATTTTGAGGAAGCCTCGGAGGAACTGGAAAAGCTGCTTCTTAGATCCGTGGATTCCCAGATGGTGTCTGATGTGCCCCTGGGTGCCTTCCTCTCCGGAGGGATCGATTCCTCGACCATAGTGTCCCTTATGCAGAAACTGGCCCCCGGCAGGGTCAGGACCTTCACCGTGGGGATGAAGGAGTCCGGCTTCAACGAAGCAGAGATAGCGGCGGAGACCGCAAAGATCCTGGGGACAGAACACACTGAGATGTACATAGGGCAGGATGACATGAAGGCCGTGATCCCCCATATAACAGATATGTTCGGAGAACCCTTCGCAGACTCATCCCAGATCCCCACATATCTTGTGAGCCGTATGACAAGAGAACATGTCACAGTGTCGCTCTCGGGAGACGCAGGGGACGAACTCTTCTCCGGATACACCAGTTACGCATCCGTGAACCGGATCTGGAACAAGATGAAAAATGTGCCCTACCCCTTAAGGTCTCTTGTGTCCAAAGCAGTCCTGGCATCCCCTCTTTCCAAAAAGGAGATATACAGGATCAAGGGTAAACTCCTGTCTGCGGAGACTCCCGGAGTGGTGCACGATCTGGAGTTTGAGACAGATCCCGTTGTCCGCGGTATCGTCCTGGGAGACAGGGGGGTAAGCCCTGTGAGAAACCCGGGAGACGACATCGACCTTTCAGATCCCAGGTCTGACTGCATGCTCATGGACCTTCTCATGTATCATCCGGACGACATACTCACCAAGGTTGACAGGACTGCAATGGCAGTGTCCCTGGAGACCAGGATCCCATTCCTGGACAGGGATGTCATGGAATTTGCCTTCACCATCCCTGTGGAGATGCAGTGGAAGGAGGGCAGGGGCAAACAGGTTCTCAGGAACATACTGTACAGATACGTCCCCAGAGAACTTATGGACCGGCCCAAAAAAGGCTTTGGGATACCCATAGAGACCTGGCTTCGCGAGGGAGAACTCAGAAACTGGGCCATGAGTCTTTTGGATGAAAAGGCAGTTTCAGACACAGGCTGCCTGAACCCCGAAACAGTTGCCCGGATCAGGGATGACTTTTACATGAGAGGGGTCTGGAGACCCCAGCTGTGGTATATACTGATGTTTATGGCATGGTATGAAGGTATATGCAGGAAACTCCCATCCTGCAGAAAGGGTCGGGATAACGGGAATTGATAATAATACAGATGTCAGGCGGGCTTGGAAATCAGATGTTCCAATACGCCCTTTACCTGAAACTGAAAAAGATGGGACGGTTGGTCAAATTTGACGATGTGACCACATACAAACTGGACAATGCCAGACCCATACAGCTTGCGGTCTTCGGCATAACATATCCCAGAGCCTCCGAGGAAGAGATCCGGGATATAACCGATTCCCACATGGACATGGGCAGCAGGATAAAGCGCCGTTTCACCGGGAGGCAGAGCCTTGAGTATGTGGAGAAGGACGGGTGCTTTGACCCGGAGATCCTGGATGTGCGGGATGCCTATCTGGTGGGGAATTTCCAGTCGGAAAAATATTTTGCGGATATACGTGATGATGTCATGAGCGCCTTCCGCTTCGATCCCATGCTCTTCTCCGATGCCACAAAGGATATGAAGCGCAGGATCGCAGAGGAATCGGAGGAGCCGGTGTGCATCCACGTAAGACGTGGAGACTATCTGAAGGCTGACCGGGTTTACGGCGGGATATGCACGGAGGATTATTACCGGACTGCCATGAAGTATATGCAGGAGCATCATCCCGGATGTGTGTTCTACCTGTTTACCGACGACGTGCACTGGGCGGACTTTTTTGTGGAGGAGCACAGCGACATGAAGGTGGTGCCTGTCACATGCTCCGAGGCCTATACCGGCTACCAGGATATGTATCTGATAAGCCGCTGCAGGCATCACATAATCGCAAACTCCACCTTCAGCTGGTGGGGCTGGTGGCTCAGGAAGATCAGGGACGGGGAGGTCATTGCCCCTGCAAAATGGCTGAATAACGGCAAATGCGCCGATATCCTGACAGACGATATGATCAGGATAGACGGAAGGGGAGAAATACTTGGCAGGATCTGAACCCTTAGTCAGCGTGATCGTCGCTGCCTACAACATAGAATCATATATACAGCAGGCCCTGGATTCCCTGAAGGCCCAGTCCCTCAAGGATCTGCAGATCATAATAGTGGACGACGGGTCCACCGATGGCACCGGCGCCATATGTGACCGTTACGCGGAGACTGACCCCAGGGCTGTGGTGATCCACCAGGAAAACGCAGGACTGTCCGGCGCCAGGAATTCAGGTCTTAAGGTCGCCCGTGGCAGGTACATCGGTTTCCTGGACGGAGACGACAGGGCTAAACCCGGGATGTTTGAGACCATGGCCCGGGCCTGTGAGGAGTCGGGTTCAGAGATCGCAGTCTGCAGATACAGCGTAAGTGAAGGCACTGTGACAGATCTCCCGGACCCCACAGGGGAAATAAGGACGCTGACCAGGGAGGAAGCCCTGGATTCCTACATAAACGGCAGGGGAGCGGTCATTTACAATTCCGTCTGGAGCAAGCTCTTCCTCGCATCCCTTGTGAAGGACATGACTTTTGTGCAGGGGAAGAATTCTGAAGATATCCTGTACACCACAGAGGCTTTCATAAGGTGCAAATCGGTTTCCTATGTGGACATTTATCTGTACGATTACGACACTCTCCGGGCCGGAAGCATCATGAATGAAAAGGCAGGGGAGCGCAGGGTGAGAGATGAGATCCCCTTCTGGAAGCAGCAGACAGAGATGCTCAGGGCCGCAGGACTTGATGCCCTTTCCCTGGACTCCGAGAGAGCCCTTGCAAGGCGCGAGATGTTTTACTGCCAGGAGTTCTTCGACGCCGGGCAGAGAAAATATGCGGACATGATCTATTCCGACATGGAGAGTCAGAGGGACCATATCCTGGAACTCTTTTCCGCAGAAAATGTAAAGAAGGGTGACCGGGCCAGGATGTCATTATTTTTAAAAGACCCTGACAGGTACTATCGGACAGACAGGCTCTACAGGAAATTTGTGCTGCCCCTGAGGCGGGGGCTTAAGAGGATTTTTCTGCCGGTCATCTTTATCTGTATCTTCCTGTTTCTGCTGACCACCCTTTCCTACATACTCAGGACCAACGGCGAAAATAAAGACCGGATGTCCGGGTTTTACGCGGAGAGGAGAGATTCCCTTGACGGCGTGATCTTCGGGTCCTCCAGCGTGTATCCCTTCTACGCAACGCCCCTTATTTACGGGGAGCACGGATACGCCGTGTACCCGGTGTCCACGGATATGCAGAGACCTGCTGCGGGGATCTGGCTCACAAAGGAAGTGCTCAAATACCAGAAGGATCCGCTGTTCATCTACGAGATGAGGATGTATTCCGGCAGGGACTGGGATATGACTTCAAACATGGCATACACCCGGAACGTGACAGACAATATGAAGTATTCCGTGAACAGGATAAGGGCGGTGAAGGCGCTGACCTCGGAGATCGAGAATCCGGAGGCTGTGATGGATGATCCCCTGTCCTGGTATCTGGATATCTTCAAGTACCACGGGAATTACGGGCTTCTGCTTATGCCCTATGAGTGGAGGAACTGGAGGTATTCAGCCCTGTCTCCCACAAAGGGATATTCCTTCAAGGAGGGGGTGGGCCCCTGCGAACTGCAGGACTGCTCCCGGGTGACGGAGGAGAGCCCCATGCCAAAAGAGCAGGAAGCGTATCTCCGGGAGACTCTTGAATTCCTGAAGAGCGGGGGCTACAGGGCTTTATTTGTGGTATCCCCCTATCTCGAAGACGAAGAGCATAAAATGATGTATAATTATATGTCTTCGATAATAGAGGAGCAGGGTTATGAGTTCACGGATCTGAACGACCACATGGACGAGATCGGCATCGACCCCCAAAGGGATATGGCGGATTACGGTACCCATGTGAATGCCCTGGGAGCAGAGAAGGTCACCCGGTATTTCGGGAAGCTGCTCGGGGAGCAGGGGCTTACGGACCACAGGGGGGACAGTGCCTATGCCTCCTGGGACAGGGCCTATGCGGATTACACGGAGGTCATGCCCAAAGTCAGGGCAGAGATAGAGAGGAAGATCGAAGCCGGGGAATACACCCCGAAGTGATGCGGGAAACCCGGGGATATGCGGGAAACCCGGGTATATGCGGGAAATCCGGGGATATGCGCGAAACCCGGGGATATGCGGGAAATCCGGGGAAATGCGGGAAATCCGGGGATATGCGCGACAACACCGGATGCCGGGTGTATCAGGCGGATGGATATCCATTACGAAAACAGATGACTGCGTTTTCATACAGTCCGGAGAGTGAGGAATAGTTCTGAAAAAACTGGTCACAAGGATATTTGGGATATTGACGGGAAAGCAGAAGAGGCAGATGGCGGGTCTCTTTGTCATGATGCTCATTGGCGCTCTTTTGGAGACCATGGGCACCAGCCTGATCCTGCCTTTTATAGAGATCGCCATGGATCCGGACACGGCCCTTTCCCACAGGAGTTTCAGGAAGGTGTATGACGCCCTTGGGATGAAGGATGTGACCCAGTTTCTGATCCTGATCGTGGTGGCACTCATTATCGTTTATCTGGTCAAAAACATATATCTCTACATCATGTACCGCACCCAGTATACCTTCGTCTACAACGGGCAGTTCAGGGATGCGGCCGGGGTCTTCAGGGATTATGTGAGAAAGCCTTACGAATTCTATCTGGACGCCAACACCCCCGTGATCATGAGGCATATAGTGTCCGACGTGAACGGTGTGTACAATCTGATACTCACCATGCTGCAGCTCTTTACGGAACTGATCATCTTTACGGCGCTTTTCATCCTGTCCCTGGTGATCAATTTCGGAATGACTCTGGCCATGACCCTCATCATAGGGATCATCTTTATGATAAATAAAAAATTCTGCGCTCCGGTGCTCCAGAGGTACGGCCACGAAGGTCAGGAGCATTCTGCCCTGGTGACCAAGTGGCTCATGGAAGCCATGAACGGCATGAAGGAGACCAAGGTCCTGAACAAGGAAGGCTATTTTGTAAGGCAGTATGAGAGATCCGCGGAGCACCTCAAAGATATACAGATAGATCAGAACGCCATGGGAAATGTGCCCAGGCTGTCCATAGAGACCGTGGTCATGTGCGGGATACTGGGGATCGTGGGAGTGTTTCTGGCTCTAGGCGGGAACCTCCAGGGGATGATAGGACAGATCGTGGTGCTGGCTTACATTGCCACCCGGATCATGCCCTCCGCAAACCGTATAACCCAGGCTGTCAACAACATCGCTTATTTCTCACCCTGCCTGGATTCGGTGGGAGGGATCATAAAGCATACCCATGAGACTGACACCGACAGTCTCTACGGGGATACGGATCCCGAGATCACCCCGGTGGTATTTGGCGACAGCATAACCCTGGACAAGGTGAGCTACCGCTATCCAAACACGGAGAAGGATATATTTGAGGACGCCTGTCTGGTCATAGAAAAAGGCAGGTCTGTTGGTATCATCGGGCCTTCCGGAGCCGGCAAATCAACAGCCGTCGACGTGCTTCTGGGACTGCTGCTCCCCAGGGCAGGGGCTGTGAGGGCTGACGGGAAAGACATAAAGGAAAACCTTCCCGGCTGGTACGACATCATAGGCTATGTGCCCCAGATGATGTTTATGCTCGACGACACCATCAGGGCAAACGTGGCTTTCGGAACTGATCCTTCCGCCATAGACGATGACCGGGTGTGGGCAGCGCTCAAAGAAGCCCAGCTGGATGAATATGTAAAAAGCCTGCCGGAGGGTCTGGACACAGGCATAGGTGAGAGGGGAGTCAGGATATCCGGAGGCCAGAGGCAGAGGATCGGAATAGCCAGGGCCCTCTACAACGACCCTGAGATCATGATCTTCGACGAGGCAACCTCCTCCCTTGATAATGACACAGAAAACGCCATAATGGACGCCATCGAGCGGCTGCATGGCAGAAAGACCCTGATAATAGTGGCTCACAGGCTCTCAACCATCGCGAACTGCGACAAGGTGTACCGGGTGGAAGGGGGATCCTTCGTCCTGCAGAAGAGGATACCCGGGACAGAGGAGTACGAGGACGCCTGAACATATGCAAATAAGTGCGAAGCCTGGGGGTATGTTCATTTAACGGATGTATGCCCGTGGATACGTTCACAGAAGGAATGCATGCCCGTGGATACGTTTGCCGGGTAAATGCAGATCCGTGGATATAAACCTTGAGTAAGTGCGAACCCGTGGAAAATCCCGGGTCCCGCAGACAGAGACCCGGAAGGATCGGAGGATATAAATGGCTGAATACAGGAACGGGAAACTGTACCTCCCGGATGTGACTCTCACAGCGGTCACCAGCGTGAAGACAGGTCCCACCATAATGGCTCTCCTGTACAGTATGAGAGAGATAGAGTTCGGGGATGTGCTCCTGATAACCCACAGGAGACCCTTTCTGCTCCCCAGGGGAATACACTACAAGCATATCCACAAACTGAAGGACATAGACAGCTTTAACCACGCCATGATCTATGAGATCGGAGCGTATATCAATACGAAGTTCATGCTGCTGGTGCATTACGACGGCTTTGTTGTGAACCCGGGGAGCTGGGACGATGAGTTCCTGAAGTATGATTATATCGGTTCCCCCTTCCCACTTCCCACGGATGATTTCTCCTACAGGGATGTGAACGGGCATATCTGCAGGGTGGGGAACAGCGTATCCATCAGGTCCAAGCGCCTTATGGAGCTGCCGGAGAAGGCGAAGATCCCCTTTGAAGCCGATCACGGATTCTTCAATGAAGACGGGTTCATCTGCTGCAAGAACCGGCATCTCTTCCTGAGAGCGGGCATGAGCTACGCCCCTCTGGAGGTGGCTGCCCGGTTTGGCAGGGAGAGGGAACTCCCCGAGCATGAGGGGGTGGAGCCCTTTGTATTCCACAAGTGGGACGGCCCAAACGCAGCCTATCCCAGATTTGACAGGTGACGGCATGATCTACGACTGTTTCCAGTTTTTCAACGAACTGGACATATTGAAACTGAGAATGAACATAATGAAGGATATCGCGGATTTCTTTGTGATATCCGAGGCCACGGTCACCTTTTCAGGCGACAGCAAGCCTTTATTTTACAAGGAAAATAAGGACCTGTTCAGGGAGTTTCAGGACAGGATCATCCATGTGGTGGTGGACGACACCCCCATGGACACCGACGCCTTCGGCAGGGATCACCACCAGAAATGCGCCGTGGCAAGGGGGCTTGTGAACTGTTCCCCGGATGACACTGTCATCTTCAGCGACGCTGATGAGATACCGGACCCCGAGATGCTTAAAAAACTTCTCCCTTCTGTGGAGGACGGCCGGATCTACATGCCTGCCCAGAGGCTTTTCTACTGCTATCTGAACCTGGAGGATGTGTCCGGAAACAACCTGTCCGTGACCGGAGAGTTTGACGATGTTCCGGAGGGGCAGAGAAAATGGCTGGGGACCAAGATCTGCAGGTACAGCATGCTTAAAGACCGCACCACCGAGAGCCTGAGGG
This sequence comes from Lachnospiraceae bacterium, assembly GCA_024695225.1. Classification (GTDB taxonomy): domain Bacteria; phylum Bacillota; class Clostridia; order Lachnospirales; family Lachnospiraceae; genus JAEELB01. The sequence goes on along the minus strand of JAILIO010000175.1, from coordinate 7,376 downwards.
ACGCAGACAGCAGGTCTGTGGGGGTGAGGGTGGACAACGGAGGATGGCATTTTTCATACATGGGCGGCACCGGGAAAGAGTCCGTGGAAGAGAGACTTAAGTACAAGATAAAGAGCGCAGCCCACCAGGAGTACAACACCAGGAGATCCCTTTTTGAAGCCTCCCGCAGGATCAGGCAGAAGGAGGATATGTTCGGGAGAAAGGCGGATCTCAAAGTTGTGCCTGTGGACGAGACCTATCCCCGGTACCTCAGGGAGCATATTGATGAATACAGCTATCTCATGTACAGGGAACCCGGCGTGTTTGAAAAGCTCAGGTATTCCGGGGAAGAGATGATACTGTCTGTCAGGGACAGGCTGAGAGGACTCAGAAGCTGAAGGATCAGGGCATTAAAACAGAAAACTGCTCTGCGGAGGATCGCGGATATAAAATGGCCGATGTCAATGGGGAGGATCGCGGACAAAAAACTGACGATCTGAGTGGGAAGGAACGGAGGCTTAAAACGGGGACCGTTCTCATGCAGGGTCAGGGGCTGGGAAACCGGCTTTTTTCTTATGTGTCCGCAAGATGCATGGCAGAGGACAGTGGGGAAGATTTCTTTATATCCGGGGCAGCATATCTGCCGGATTTCCTGCCGGGATTAAAGGAACCGCCGGTGGTCTTGCTTGAAGAAGACTGTAGTGACCATCGCACAGGAGACTGTAATCCTGTTTTCTACCACGAGAAAGAAGAGCGCATATATATAAAAGACTGTGTCCACGACATGGTGCACGGCTGTTTCACCGCAGGGGCGGACCCGGATATCCTGAACGCCCGGGAAAAGACCGGGGCAGGGGACCGGCCTCTTGCCATCACCGGAAACCTCCAGGCGGAGGGATATTTTTCGGCCCACAGGGAAGAGATAAAGCAGTGGCTTAAGATACCCGAAGAATATGACAATAAAAGCCTTTCCGCCGAAAATATATGTATACTCAATCTGAGATGCGGAGAGTATGTACAGGAGAATGCGCTGTACCTCAGACGCTCTTATTGGCTAAAAGCCATGAGATATATGAGGAATATCAGAGCTGACATGGATTTTCATATAGTCACGGACGACCCGAAGGAGGCAGCAAAACTCCTGCCGGGGATCCCGGTACACCACGGGGAAGTGAGCGATGACTACACCATGATCCGGAATGCGCGGTATCTCATAGTGTCCAATTCATCCTTTGCATTCTTCCCTGCCTATACATCGGACAAGCTGGTGAAGGCCGTGGCTCCCATGTACTGGGCCAGGCACAACACATCAGACGGGTTCTGGGCTTCGGAGCAGAATATTTATTCCATATTCAGTTACATGGACAGGAGAGGAGATTTATACACCCCGGAGGAATGCCGGCATATGCTTTCCCTGTACAGGGAGAAGGCGGGGGAAAAGCTTTCCGGTAAAACTCCCTTTGACAGCGGGAGCATTGCAGTGCGGGTCAGAAAAACCGCGGACAGGATGGGTTATCTGTCCCGGAGGGGCGCTTCAAAGATAATGAGGGCGTTTACCCGGAAGACCACGTAAAGTAAGGGCCGGATCCGGAAGTTACAATATATGAGTCGGAGTCTGTTTGATCTGCTTCCGGACACAGGAGAATCTTTCAAAGAAAATTGACGTGACTTGGAAAGATCTTGGATATTTACCGCCTCATGGTTGATATTTTTGAAAATCCGAAGAGCAGTCCTGCTGCAGAAGAATATATCGCAGTGAGTCGGGAGTCAGACTGCTGCATATTTCCTGATGGAATTAAATTCATCATATTTCTTGTTTTCCTCTTCTTCTATGTCATACATACACTGAAGATTTAACCAAAATTCAGGAGTTGTGCCAAAGAAACGCGATAACCTGATGGCGGTATCGGCGGTAATGGCTCTTTTCCCCAGGACAATAGAAGAAATTCTGGATTGAGGAATTCCGATTTCTTTAGCGAGGCTGTATGCCGAAATACCCATAGGGACGAGAAATTCCTCCTTCAGAATCTCTCCGGGATGTATGTTATTCAATGTCCTAGTGGTAATCTGTGATTCTGACATCATATGCTCCTCCATTTTCGAAAAGAAATACAATTCGCCATTGGTCATTTATACGGATCGACCAGTAATCTGCCAGATTTCCTTTGAGTCGCTCCAGCCTGTTTCCGGGAGGGATCCTAAGATCACCTATTTCTTTTGCGGCAGCAATCATTCTAAGCTTGCGGCGAGTTGTATTTTGTATATCAGAAGGCAGTTTTGCACTTTTGATACCATTGAAAATCAACTCAGTTTGTTTGTCGGAAAATGAATTTATCATAACTGTATACTAACGCAAAGCGGAAGTATTGTCAAAGCGTACAGCATGGTACTGATACAAAAACAAGAATAATGCGCAGGTGAGTAGTATACAGATTTTGGACAAGGACTGCTTTACTATCGCTATATACGCTACTATAGAATACGCAAAATCTGACAAAAAAATAAGGTTGTTAGCCTCATAAGTACTGATTTTCTTAAATATCGTATGCTATACTAACTGTCACAGAGCCGGATACATTCAGCTCCGGTTTAAGGACATAGACAGAGCACCGTGAAAAGGGTTATTATTGTAGATATCTGAGGATGTCATGAAGAGAAAGAACAGAGTGATGGAAGTGTACGGACTCTGGGCCGCAGATCTGTGTGCCATAGTCCTGTCATTCTTCCTTGCAACATACATAAGGTTTGGCAATTTCAGGGACATGGGGGACCAGAGCGTTCACTTCGCAGTCTGCCTGTGTTTTGTGCTGTTCTCCACCGTTTACACCTTCTTTGTGGACTGGAACAGGGACTTCATGAAGAGGGGCTACCTGAAGGAATTCATCGAAGTCCTGAAGTACGAGGCCGTGATGATGGTGGTCATCGGCGTGCTCATTTATTTCCTCCAGTGGGCCCAGGTGTTCTCCCGCTTTGTCATGGGACTTTTCATGGTGATAAACTTCTTCGTCACATATTTTCTCCATGTGATCATAAAGAAGAGCTTTGCGGTGTATTATTCCTCGGAACTCACCCAGATAAAGGTGCTGGTGGTGGCGGAATCGGAGAATGCAGAGAGAGTCCTGGAGAGGCTTTCGGATTCCCTGGACATACACTACGGAATAGAAGGGGTGTGCATAGCGGATGCGGAGAGGACCGGGGAGGAGATCCTGGGTTACCCGGTGATCTCAGGGCCTAAGGACATGTACGAGAAGGCGCTGCAGATGCCCCTGGACGAAGTCTTTATTTCCCTGCCGGACATGCCCCAGAAGAAGGTGCGGGGATATATGCGCTGCTTTGAGGACATGGGTGTCATGTGCCACATGAACCTGGAGTCGGATTACGCAGGGGAGGCGGGCAGCAGGCTGGACACCTTCGGGGATTACACGGTGCTGTCATACACCAGGTATCAGGGCGGCTATAAAAGGCTTATAATAAAAAGAGCAGTGGACATCCTTGGGGGACTTGTGGGGTCTCTCATCACGATAATAATGACGCCCTTCTTTGCAATAGCCATAAAGAAGGACTCCCCCGGCCCGGTGTTCTTCAGACAGACCAGGATCGGCAGGAACGGCCGGAGGTTTACCATGTACAAGTTCCGCTCCATGAGGCAGGATGCGGAGGAAATGAAGGAGCAGCTTCAGAAGGACAATGAGATGAACGGCCTCATGTTCAAGATGTCCGATGACCCCAGGGTCACCCCCTTCGGGAAGTGGATCAGGAAGACAAGCCTTGACGAATTCCCGCAGTTTTTCAATATACTCAAAGGGGACATGAGCCTTGTGGGAACCAGGCCGCCCACGGAAGATGAGTTTGAAAAGTATATCCCTTATTACCGCAGGCGCATGAGCATGACACCGGGACTCACCGGGCTTTGGCAGATCAGCGGCAGAAGTGAGATAATGGATTTCGACGAAGTGGTGAAACTGGACCTGGAATATATAGACAACTGGTCACTGACCCTTGATCTGAAGATCCTGATCAAGACAGTGGGTGTGGTACTGGGAGGCCGGGGGGCCAAGTAAGGGGGTGTAGTTATGAGACTTGTTATCGACTGTTTCAAACTGGTGAAGGGCCAGGGAAAGAGCCTGGGCATTTACAATCTGACAAAATCCCTGGTGAAGCACCTGGGAGAGAACAACTCCGGGAACCGGGAGATAGTGGTGCTGGGAAATAAGTACAACCGTCAGGATTTTTCCGGCAAGGGCGTCAGGTTCCTGGAAATGAAGGGCAATCCCTTGAACAAAAAATTCGATGTCTGGTGGGAACTTGTGTACGTGAACAGGATCCTGGGGATATTGAAGGCCGACCGGGTGCTCTTCCCGAGGGGCTTCAGACCCCTTAAATGTGTGGTTCCGGATACCGTAATCGTCCACGATCTCATTCCATTTTATTACAATGAGAGATTCCCCGGGTATCTGAATAAAGTTGAAAACGCATACATAATGGAGAGGCTTAAAAAATCCATTCTGAAGGCGGACAGCGTGATCACCGTGTCGGAATACACAAAGAGGGATATACTCAGGCGCTTCTCCGGGGCGAAGGCGCGCCAGGACAGCATCTATGTCATACAGAACGGCGTAAATGACATGGAACCCGAGGTTGTGGAGGCCGCCCGGGCGGAGAGGAAGACCGCAAAGGCATATATCTCCGCCATCACAAGCCCTCTGCCCCACAAGAACGCCACGGGGATACTGAAGGCTTACGAGCATTATTACAGGAATACCGAAAATCCCCTGCCCCTTATGATAGTGGGCATAGACGAGACAGAGGAGTATTATCCTGAGATGGACCCGGAGGCCGCACAGCACGTGGGCTGCATAAGCTATATGAAACAGTATGACCATGTGTGCAAGTTCATAGGGGCTTCAAGGGTTTTCCTGTTCCTCTCAACCGCCGAGGGCTTCGGCTTCCCTCCGGTGGAAGCCATGCAGCTGGGAGTGCCGGTGGTGTGTTCGGACGCCTGGAGCCTTCCGGAGATCTGCAAGGATGCGGCGGTCATGGTGGACCCCGGGGATCCGGAAGCCGTGTCCGATGCGCTGAATTCCGTGCTGGAGGACGAACACAAGGCATCGGACCTCATAAACAGAGGGTCTGCAAATGTGCTGCGCTTCTCATGGAAGAGCAGGACAGAACTGTATCAGAAAGTGCTTTTTAAATAAATGTCCCGGCTTATAATCTTCGACACATCAAATTTCACGGACTGGCCCGTGGGAGGACAGCTCACCAGCATCTCAAACTTTCTGAGATATCTGCAGGAGACCTGTCCCCACAGGAAGGATGATGTGCTCCTGGTGGGGGTGACCCCGGAGAATGAGGATGCATCGGTTGAGGGCGCATCTTTGGGAGATACGTATCCTTCGGAAGAGGCTGTCACACCCGGAGGGAGTTCTGCAACCGGATGGAACTCTGCACCCGGAGGAAGTTCTGCATCCGGAGTGGGAAAGCTCCCGGGGCATATTGTGGAAGGGCCCTTTGGATTTCCCTTTCTCCCGGTGATATCGGTGCCCACAGACCAGAGCGGCATACACAGATCCGTGAGACTTGAATATTTAAAGGGGCTCATCCGGAACAAGAAACTTTTGAAGATAAGGGATGACGACTGCTGTTACATCCACACCCCGGAAGCCTATGCAGGGATCAGGTGCATCAACAGGAAGGCTGCCTGCTACGTGTTTTCCCACGGCACATACGGGGATATGTGGAGAAGGGTCAGGTTTTTCAAGAAACTGCCCCCGGTGAGGCTCCTGTTCCAGTGGTATCTCATGCAGGTGATACGGGGGGCGAAAGCAGTGTTCATCCTGGACAGGGACAGCCTGAGAGACTACAGGGGCAAGGCAAGGAAGCTTGTGAGAGTCAGGAATTCCGCTGTGAGGGATCCAAAGCCCCCGGAAAAACAGGTTTCCGATCCGGTCAGATGTCTTTATGCGGGAAGGCTCTCGAAGGTAAAAAACATAGGTCCCATAATAGAGGCCTTCAGCCAGGGCGACTGGGCAAAGGGCCGTACCCTCACCATAGCCGGCGCGGGGGAAGAGGAGAAAACCCTGAAAGCCATGGCGGGAGACAGGGTCTCATTTACCGGAGCCCTTTCCCCGGAGGACACCAGGGATCTTATGAGGAGATCGGACATACTGGTCATGAATTCCGTGTTTGAAGGGATGCCCATGGCCATCATTGAAGCCATGTCCTCGGGACTTCCGGTGGTCACCACGGACACCGGCGGCATCGGGGATAACCTGGTCTTTGGGAAAGGCTGTGAAAAGACCGACGGCACTGTGCAGGGCATCAGAAATGCCGTGGACAGGATCCTTTCCGATTACGGGAGATATTCCGGAGAGGCATTTGAGTATTCGGAAGTTTTTGATTACAGGAGGGTGAACCGGAAAGTCTTCGGGGAACTCAATAAAACCCTTGGGTGGCAGGAGAATCAGGCTCATTATGATAAAGACGAAACAGGATCTTAAAGAATATCTGGAGGCGGAGAGACCTCTTTATCTGCCCACCAGGGCGGAGATGGTGTCCGGATTCCTTTTGCAGAGCCGTGGATATATGATATGGCAGTATGTGAAGAATCTCAGAAAGTCGGAATACCATCTGGCCAGCAAGGGATTGTGGCACGATATAATGTACGCCATCCTACACAGGAAATGGCATATCATGGGCAGGAAGCTGGGGCTGGAGATACCGCCCTTCACCTGTGAGAAGGGGCTTCTGGTCTATCACTGCGGGAGGGTGGCAGTTAACGCGGACGCCAGGATAGGTGAGAACTGTATCATCGCAGGCTCCACCTGCGTCGGAAACACAGGCCCCGACACCCCGAGCCCGAAGCTTGGAAAGAACGTGTACCTGGGATGGAACACGGTGCTGGTGGGTGGCATTGAGATAGCTGACAATGTGAAGGTGGGAGCCGGAGCAGTGGTCATAGATTCAGTCACGGAACCCGGCGCCTTTGTGGCCGGAGTCCCGGCAACCATAAAGGGCAAGGCATGACCGTATCCTGCATCGTACCCGTCTACAATTCCGGGAAATATCTGAAAAAATGCGCAGATTCCATGCTTTCACAGACCGTCCCCCCGGATGAGCTGATCCTGGTGGACGACGGCTCTGCAGATGAGAGCCCCGGGATCTGCGATCGTTACGCAGAAGAAAACGATACCGTTAAGGTGATCCACAAGGAGAACGGAGGCCTCATATCCGCGTGGAAAGCGGGGGTAAAGGCGTCCTCCGCAGATCTTTTGACCTTTTTGGACGCCGATGACTATGTGGACCCTGATTATCTCGAGAACCTTTTAAGGGGCGCTTCAGACGCCTGCGATAAGCAGATCGTGTCCTGCGGAGGGATCACCGAGTCCGAAAACACC
>JAILIO010000198.1 GCA_024695225.1 Lachnospiraceae bacterium | reverse complement strand
TCTCTTGAACATCTCCCGCACCAGGAGCATATCTCTGTATTCATTGTCTTCCTGATCCGTAAGTTTGTTATCGCGGCTGTCTTTTCTGCGCTCATACCCGGCCATGATGCTCAGCATCTTGCCCTTACCCATGCACATGTGCTCGTAATTGAAATTCTTTGCCCTTATACTGAAATATGCTGCATAGTACTCCAGGGGCCTGTAAACCTTGTACCAGGCGACTCTGCATCCCATCATGACATATGCGGCGGCATGGGCCTTGGGGAACATGTACTGTATCTTCTTGCAGGAATCTATATACCAGTCCGGGACCTGAGCTGCTATCATGGCTTGTTCCATTTCGGGAGTCAGGCCTTTACCCTTTCTCACGCTCTCCATAGTCTTGAAGGAAAGCTCACTCTCCATTCCTTTACTGATCAGATAGACCATTATATCGTCACGGCAGCATATACAGTCAGACAGATGTTTCCCGCTTTCCACAAGGCTTTCCGCGTTTCCTTTCCACACCCCGGTCCCGTGGGTCAGCCCCGATATCCTGACCAGATCCGTAAAGGTTTCAGGCTGCGCCTTTGAAAGCACATCTATCACTATATCCGTGCCAAACTCGGGGATACCCAGGGTTCCCGTTTCACATGCTATATCCTTCTTTGAAACTCCCAGTGCATCCGGAGCGCTGAAGAGACTCAAAACCTTCTCGTCGTCCAAAGGGATGGACACGGGATCTACCCCTGTCAGATCCTGCAGCATCTTTACCATGGTGGGATCGTCATGTCCCAGTATGTCCAGTTTCAAAAGGTTGTGGTCTATGGAGTGATAATCAAAGTGAGTGGTTATGACTCCTTTCTCGCGTTTATTTGCAGGATACTGCACCGGGGTAAAGGTGTTTATATCCTCCCCCACAGGAAGTACCACGATCCCGCCGGGATGCTGTCCGGTACTTCTGCGCACGTCTGTAACCCCAAAGGAAAGCCTTTTGATCTCAGCATTTCTCTTGATCTCCTGCCTGTCCTTGAAGTAATTTCTGACAAAGCCCAGGGCTGTCTTTTCCGCCACGGTTGACACAGTTCCCGCCTTGAAAGTCTGTCCCTTTCCGAAAATGACCTCGGTGTATTTGTGTGCCTTGCTCTGATATTCACTGGAGAAATTGAGATCGATATCAGGTTCCTTATTTCCGGAAAAGCCCAGGAATGTCTGGAAAGGAATATTAAATCCCATCTTCATGAGTTTTGCTCCGCACTTGGGGCAAACCCGGTCGGGCATATCTATTCCCACGGAATCAGAGTATTCCCTCACTGTGTCTGAATCAAAATCGGAATACTTGCACTCCGGGCAGAGATAGTGGGGAGGCAGGGAATTAACCTCCGTTATGCCGGCCATATAGGCAGTCAAAGAAGACCCCACTGACCCCCTGGACCCCACCAGGTATCCATCCTCCACGGATTTCCACACAAGCTTCTGGGCAATGATATACATGACCGCATATCCGTTGCTTATGATGGCATCCAGTTCTGTATTGAGCCTCTCTTCCACAACCTGAGGTATCTCCTCCCCGTAAAGAGAATGGGCTTTGTTGTAGCAGATCTCTCTCAGTTCGTTGTCAGAGTCCGGTATGACCGGGGGACATTTATCCGGACGCACAGGGGAAATGCATTCCACCATGTCGCAGATCTTGTTGGTATTTGTGATTACTATCTCTTCAGCCTTTCTGCGCCCCAGATATTCAAACTCCTCTAACATTTCATCAGTGGTCCGCAGGAACAAAGGGGCCGGATCCTCAGCATCGTCAAATTTTGCTCCGGACATTATTATCTGCCTGTATATGTAATCCTCCGGATCCATAAAATGCACGTCACAGGTTGCCACTACAGGCTTTTCCAGTTTTTCTCCCAGTTCCACGATCTTTTTGTTCAGATCCTGTATGTCTTTTTCACCGGATATCTTCGGATATTTGTCACTGTCGATCAGAAAGGCATTGTTCCCCAGGGGCTGAATCTCAAGATAGTCGTAGAACCCGGCTATCCGGGCAAGGGTTTCATCACCTGCGTTATCCAGCAAAGCCTGGTAAAGTTCCCCGGCGACACAGGCACTTCCTATTATCAGTCCTTCCCTGTGTTTTATGAGCTCAGTCTTTGGTATCCTGGGTCTGGATCTGAAATATTTCAAATGGGACATTGTTACGAGTTTGTACAGATTGACTCTTCCTGTCTCATTTGCCGCAAGGATTATAGTATGAAAAGTCTTCCCGGTATAACGCACCACATTTCCGGTTTCCTTTGCATGGGCATTTACGGAATCGTAATCATCTATGCCGATCTCCTTGTATTTCTTCAAAAGATCTACAAATATACGGGCTGTGCATTCGGCGTCATCAACTGCCCTGTGGTGATTTTCAAGTGAGATCTTAAGAGCCTTGGCAACTCTGTCCAGTGTGTACTTGTTCATGCCGGGGAGGATATCCCTGGCAAGACCCATGGTATCGGCAATTCTGAATTCACCCTCTATCCCAAGCCTTTCCATGTTTTTCCTGATGAAACTGTAATCGAACTTGACATTGTGACCCACAAGTATGCGGTCTTCGCAAAATTCAAGGAATTCAGGAAGTACCTCTTCTATGGTTCTTGCGTTCACGGTCATTTCGTCGGTTATCCCGGTGAGTGCTTCTATCTCGTAAGGTATGGGTCTCTCAGGGTTTACGAAAGTATTGTATCTGTCCACCACCCGAAAACCGTCCATTTTCACGGCGCCTATTTCTATTATCCTGTCTTCCGACTCTGAAAGACCTGTGGTCTCTATATCAAAGACCACATATTTCCCCTCTTCAAAGGGCTGATCCCCGGAGGGCGCGATATCCATAAGATCATCCACAAGATAAGCTTCCACTCCGTAAATGATCTTGAAAAAGTCTTCTTTTTCCAAAGGGGGCTCTCCCGCCTCTTTTCTCCTGTCACACTCCTTTTTATACAGATCGCACACCGTGTGATATGCATCCGGAAAAGCCTGAACAACGCCGTGATCTGTTATGGCAAGAGCCCTCATTCCCCATTTATATGCTCTTTTTACCAGATCTTTCACGTTGGTAACCCCGTCCATCTCACTCATTTTGGTATGGCAATGGAGTTCCACCCTTTTGACCTGAGCTTTGTCCTCACGGAATTTCTCAAAGGAAGGGATCTTCTTCACCCCTTTGACAGGGTTTAAAGTCAGTTCATTCTCAAATCTGTCTATGGTAACAGATCCCCTGACCTTTACAAAATCCCCTGTATTAAAGAGTTTGACCACATCCGGAGCCTCCTCCGGATCCATGAAGATCTTTGCGGACAATGATTCCGTAAAATCCGTGATCATAAAGGTAAAAAGATGCTTGCCGCTGAAAAGTTCCCTGTCTTCGGTGAAAAAGATCTTGCCGCGGACTGTGACATCGTAAATCTCAGAAACTATGGAAGACATGGGGACTGCAATATCCTCAGGACTCTGCCTGCCAAATATCAGATCGGGGTCTGTGGGGGCATTGTCTCTCTTGCCCCTGCCATAACCATTCCTGCCGTTTCGGACATTCCCAGAGCCGGGTCTGCCTTCAAAAGTCGTGCCCATTTTGGCGCCTGGATTTTTCTTTTCCGGAGTCTTTTCGCGGGAACTGTTTTCAGCAGATGCTTTTTCTGAATTTGAACCATTATCCCGGGAATTCTTTACTGTGGTTCCTTCCGGCTGTGATCCCCTATCCGGAACATTCTCCCCAGAGGACCCCTCTGATTTCGCCCCCTTATCCCGTGCGTTATCCACAGAACTCCCTTCCGACTTTGAACTATCATCCGGGAAGTTCTTCACAGTGGTTCCTTCCGATTTCAACCCTTTATTTGCGGCATTCTCCACAGAGATTCCTTCTTCACGGGAAGTATCGTCATCCTTGCCGGTGGCGGATATCTCTCCATCTTCCGAAACCATTTCATTTTCCGGTGATCCGGATCCCTCTGAAGAAGAGTCTTTCCTGTCCGCGATTTTTGCTGGGGCAGATGCCACAGCCGAATATGAACGCTTTACGGTTGCCTTTTTATAGTCACATTCCACCCTGGCATCCATGGAAAACCTG
>JAILIO010000197.1 GCA_024695225.1 Lachnospiraceae bacterium | reverse complement strand
TCAGTATCAGACCCTGCTGCACCACAGAAGACATGGTGATCACATCCATATTTCCGCCGGAAAGGACACAGACCACTTTCTTTCCCTTCTGTTCCAGTTTCTTTACTGCCGCTGCAGTGAGAAGTCCGGAATTCTCAACCACCATCTTGTGGTTCTCCACCATGTCCAGGAAGGATACCACCAGCTCCTCGTCGTCAACGGTCATCACATCGTCAATATTGTCCTTGAGATAAGGGAAGATACTGCTTCCTATAGTCTTTACCGCCGTGCCGTCAGCTATGGTGGCAACTGTTGGAAGAGTCACGGGTTTTCCCTTTTTAAGAGCCATCTTAAGGGATGCCGCCCCCAAAGGCTCAACTCCTATCACACGGATATTTGGATTCAGCAGTTTTGCAAGGGTGGAAACACCTGTGGCCAGACCGCCTCCACCCACAGGCACAAGTATGATGTCTACAAGGGGCAGTTCCTTTATTATCTCCATTGCAATGGTGCCCTGTCCCGTGGCTACTGCCGGGTCGTCAAAGGGATGTACAAAGGTGTACCCCTTTTCCTCTGCCAGTTTCAGAGCATATTCGCAGGACTCGTCGTACACATCACCTTTCAGGATAACCTCCGCTCCGTAACCCTTGGTGCGGTTCACTTTTATAAGGGGAGTGGTGGTGGGCATCACTATGACCGCCTTCACGCCGAATTCCCTGGCAGCGTAAGCCACGCCCTGGGCATGATTGCCGGCAGAAGCGGCGATAAGCCCCTTTTCCCGCTCTTCATCAGACATGGTGGATATCTTGTAATAAGCACCCCTGACCTTATATGCCCCGGTCCTCTGCATATTTTCGGGTTTCAGGTACACCTTGTTGCCGGTCAGTTCTGAAAGATGAGCACTGTATATGAGTTTCGTGCTCACAGTCACACGTGATACAGCCTCGGCAGCCTCTTCAAAAGCCTCCAAAGTCAGCATTTTACCAGTCATCTTCCGACGCCTCCTCGCTTGTATCGTCTGAGAACATGGCATCTACAAAGGCATCTGCGTCAAACCTTTCCAGATCCTCCTTCTGTTCCCCGATTCCTATATATTTCACGGGAATGCCCAGTTCCGATTCAATGGCGACAGCAATGCCGCCCTTGGGCGTCCCGTCCAGTTTGGTCAAAACTATTCCTGTCAGATCCGTGACCTCAGAAAAACCTTTGGCCTGGGAAACGGCATTCTGTCCGGTCACCGCGTCCAGCACAAGAAGATTTTCCCTCTTCACATCCGGCATTATACGGTCAATGACCCTGTCCATCTTCTTAAGTTCTTCCATTAGGTTTCTTCTGTTCTCCAGACGGCCGGCGGTGTCACATATGAGTACATCGATATCCCTGGCATTTGCAGAGGATGCCGCATCGTATATAACGCTGGAGGGATCCGCTCCCGCATTTCCCTGTATGATGTTACACCCTGCCCGGTCAGCCCACAGGGAAAGCTGTTCAGCAGCCCCGGCCCTGTAGGTGTCCGCAGCAGCCAAAAGCACTTTCTTGCCTTCCTGCGTCAGTTTATAGGCCAGTTTCCCGCAAAAGGTGGTCTTGCCCACTCCGTTTACGCCGGTCACAAAGACTACAGATCTCTGTTTCTCAAAATCAAAGGCGTCGGGAGCAGTCTTCATCTCCTCTTTTATGTCATTTATCAGAAATTTCTTTGCATCCTTCCTTCTTCTCAGATGTTCTTCCGGCACCTGATCCCTCAATTTGTCGATGATCCTCTCCGAGGCTTCAGCCCCCATATCCGACCGGATCAGTGTTTCCTCAAGCCGGTCGTAAAAATCATCGTCTATGTCCCCTTCGCCGATGAATATATCACCCAGTCCGTCGGAAACCGCCTGCCTTGTCTTTTTTAAGCTGTCTTTCAGTTTGTCAAAAAATCCCATTATTTCAGATCCTTTTCTATAAGATCGACACTGACCATCACGGACACACCCTTCTCCTGCATGGTTATGCCGTACAGTCTGTCAGCGCTCTCCATGGTGCCTCTCCTGTGGGTTATCACTATGAACTGCGTGTTTTTGGACAGGCTCTTCAGGTATTCCGCAAACTGCAGCACATTGTTCTCATCCAGAGCAGCCTCGATCTCATCCAGGAGACAGAAGGGAGAAGGTTTCAGATTCTGGATGGCAAAGAGCAGGCATATGGCAGTCAGAGCTTTCTCACCGCCGGACATCTGCATCATGTTGGTGAGTTTTTTCCCGGGAGGCTGTGCTATGATCTGCACCCCTGTCTCCAGGATATCTTCCTCATCTATGAGTTCGATACGACCGTGTCCTCCGCCGAAGAGTCTGATAAACACACGGTCAAACTCCTTCTTTATCTCTTCAAATTTTTCGGTAAACTGGTCTGTCATCAGCTTCTGCAGTTCAGCTATGACCTCCCGCAGATCCTCCTCTGACTTTAAGATGTCATCGTGCTGTTTCTTAAGGAAATTGTATCTCTCCATCAGCACACGGTAGTCTTCGATGGCTGCCACGTTCACATCCCCGATGTTTCGTATCTCTTTCTTCAGAGAATCGATCTCTTTTTTCATTTCCGGAAGATCATCTCTCTTAACTATATCGAGAGCCTGGGCGTCTGAAACTGTAAGCTGGTACTCATCCCACATGTAGTTGATCTTTTCCTCCATGCTCTCATTTACTTTGTCCAGTCTGTTCTGCAGTCTTATGAGATCTTTTTCCAGGCCGGAGATGGAATTCGCAAGGCTCTCTCTCTTCTCAAAGAAATCTTTCTGGCCATCCGCCAGCCTGTCCCTTATCTCCTGATTTTCCTTGAGACGTATAGATGCTTCATCCTGGGCCTTCTTTGCGGCCTCTATGGTCCCGCGTATGGTCTCGATGGATCCTTTTCTGGTCTCCGCCTCTTCTTCACTGCCTTTCAGGCTCTCCTCCGCATCATGCAGATCTGAAGAAAGCCTTTCCGTCTCTCCCGAGATCCTGTCCAGATTCCTCTGTTCATACTCCAGGGCCTGTCTTTTTTTGGTCAGTTCTATCTCAAAACTGCCTGTTTCTTCCTTTGCCTTGGTCTCTTTCTCCCGAAGCTCTGCCATTCTTTCAGCGGACTGCCTGATCTGTTCCCTGAGTTCCTTTCCTCTTCCTGAGAAGCGGAAAGATTGGCAACTGCCTCCTCTTTTTCAGCGGTTACACCTGCCATCTCATCCTTCAGAGCTGCCTTTTCTTCCTCAAGGCTTCCCGCGCTGTTCCGGTTGTTTCTCTCCCTCTCACGCTCCTTTTCGATGTTCATCCTTATGGTGTTCTGTTCGATCAGTTTCTGCTGGTGCTTCGTATCGTGCTGGGTGAGTTCTTCCCTCATGGAAGTACGTTCTTTTTTTGTGTTTTCTATATCGATCTCCGCCTGCTCAGCATTCTTTTTAGACTCCACAACCTTCTTTCTGAGTTCTTCCACCATCCTCTTTCTGGAGAGCAGGGATGAATCCTTTCTGTTGTTGGAACCGCCGCTTATGGAGCCGCCGGGAGCTAAGAGTTCTCCCTGGAGCGTCACTATCCTGAGGCTGTAATCGTATTTTCTGGCTATGCGGAAGGCAGAATCCATATCCTCCACCACAAGGATCCTTCCCAGCAGTGAAGATACCACATTTTCATATTCCGGCTCGTAGGAGACAAGTGTGTCTGCCGTTCCCAGCGCCCCCTTCTCCCTCAGGGCCTCAGCCCTTTTGATGGGCTGGGAGGGCTTTACGCTTGTGAGAGGCATAAAAGTAACGCGGCCGCCTCTCGCTGCCTTCAGTTCATTGATAAGGTCTTTTGCCGTAGCCTCATCATCCGTGACAATATTCTGTATACTTCCGCCCAGAGCGGTCTCTATGGCAGTCTCATATTTCTTTTCAGCCCTTATGATATCCGAAACAGCACCCCGGATACCGGGATATGAACCGGTCCTGTCCATAACGAACCGGACTCCCTGTCCGTAGCCTTCATATCTGGACACTATATCGGACATGGCATCCAGTCTGGATTTATCCTGATGATATGCCGCCTGGGATTCGGT
The DNA here is from genome assembly GCA_024695225.1 of Lachnospiraceae bacterium. GTDB lineage: Bacteria > Bacillota > Clostridia > Lachnospirales > Lachnospiraceae > JAEELB01. The sequence goes on along the minus strand of JAILIO010000197.1, from coordinate 1,641 downwards.
GAGTTTGCGGTCCAGGGCCGACAGCCTGCCCTTGAAAGTGGCCAGACTCTCTTCTATCTCTTTCTTGCGCTCGTCCATGGCCTTGATCTCAGAGGCCACTCTTTCAAAATCTTCGGACAGGGTGTCTATCCGGCCTTTTATCTCGGCTTCATCGGTCCTGGACTGGATCACACGACTGTTTATCTCGGATTCTCTCACCGTGCACTGTCTCAGGTGTTCGCCCAGGGCTTCGATCCTGGATTTGATATCGGCTCTTCTCCCGAGGACTGCCATCACTTCGGAGTTAAGGCTGTCAGATCTTTCATTTTCCTGATCGATCTCCAGCTGGATCTCCGTCAGTCTCTCAGCTGCCTTTCCGCTCTCCGCGGCCAGTTTTTCAAGACTGTCCCTGGTCTCGTCCCTCTTTGCCCTGGCCTCGTCTTCCTGCTTTTTGAGACCGCCCAGTTCTTCTTTTATCTGGCCGATCCTTTCCTCGAAATGTTTCCTGTTTCCTTCGGAAGCTCTGATCTTTTCTTTCAGGACGTTTATCTCACCCTCCAGCTTGCTGGCTGTAAGGTTTCCATCGTTCAGGGTATTCCTGTCCTCTTCTATCTGCCGGTCCAGTTCCTCTATGCGGGTCTGAACCTTTTCGTATTCCCTTTTCGCTCCGTCAAAATCCGCTTTTTTGGTGTCCAGATCCCGCTGGGTTGTCTCGATCTTGCCCTGCAGATCGTTTATCTCTTCGATTCGGCTTTCGCTCTCCGCCAGGAACTCGTTCACTTCCAGATTTTTCAGTTTTTCCCTTTTATCCAGGTATTTTCTGGCTTTGTCAGCCTGTTTCTCCAAAGGCACCCTCTGGTTGTCAAGCTCGCTCAGAATGTCAGTTACACGCTGTCTGTTCTGTTTTTCCGATTCAAGTTTTTTCTCGGAAGCGTTTTTCCTGACCTTGTATTTGACTATACCGGCGGCCTCGTCGAAAAGTTCCCTCCTGTCTTCAGGTCTGGAGGACATGATCCTGTCTATCTGTCCCTGACCGATTATGGAGTATCCCTCTTTCCCGATACCGGTATCATAGAATAGTTCATTGACATCGCGGAGGCGCACTCCGGCCCCGTTTATCATATATTCACTCTCACCGGACCTGTAAAGTCTGCGTGAGACCGTGACTTCATCGTAATCCACCTGCAGCGCGTGATCTGCATTGTCAAAAGTAATGGAAACAAAAGCACTGGACAGAGGTTTTCTGATCTCTGTCCCTGAGAAGATGACGTCAGTCATGGATTCACCCCTGAGCTGCTTCACACGCTGCTCACCGAGCACCCATCTCACTGCGTCTGCCACATTGGACTTTCCGCTGCCGTTAGGCCCCACGATACCGGTGATGCCATCACTGAATTTCATGACTATCCGGTCAGCGAAAGATTTAAAACCATGTACTTCTATACTCTTCAGATACATTCTACTTGTTATTCTTTTTCAATTTTTCAAGGGCCTCATGAGCGGCCGCCTGTTCACCTGCTTTTTTACTGGTGCCGGTTCCTCTTCCCATAAGCTTATTGCCAATAAAAACCGCACATTCATATTTTCTGGCATGATCCGGCCCGCTCTGCTTCATAACCCTGTATTCAGGGACATCTACGGATCTCTGCTGTACATATTCCT
>JAILIO010000166.1 GCA_024695225.1 Lachnospiraceae bacterium | reverse complement strand
TGCTGATAGCCGATAACCTCAATCAGAAGTTAGGAGGTACTACAAAGCTCATACCCGGGGCGGATATTGCCGTAAATACGACCGGAGTGATCTATGGTCTGCAGACAGCCGGAGAAGCAGACGGCTCTGCCCACATATGCAAAAAAGACGGAGCAGGACTCAGGATAGAGGGAGCGTTTAAGAAGGAGAAAGCTGCAGCAGCTCAGAAGGTCGGGATAGGACACATGACAGAGGCAGCTTCACTTGCCATAGCTCCTGACGGAAGCCTTAAGAGGAATCTTGATATCGGGACATATGCAGCAATGACAGAGCTCTTCAAGACAAGCCTTACAAACCTGCAGGTGAACGGAGAGGACTTCATCATGGCAGATAATGCGGAAGATAGCCTGTATGTAACTGTAGTGCAGGATGGCGATACAGTCTGGGTAGCAAAATCCATGATAAGAGTGACCGGCGACAACGGATACGATGAGATGGCTGCTACCATGAAGCAGGCAGTGGACAAGATCACGAAGAACTTACCGAAGACCGGAGCGGCATATACCATATCTCTCTCGGAGAATACCGCCATGAGCTCGGATCTTACGATACCGGCAGCTGTGACGGCGCTGACCCTTACGACTGAAGCCACGGGCGCGGGATACACGCAGGCAGGCCTCGACTTTTTAGGGCATACCCTGACCTATGGCGGCGCAGGCAGAGTAACTGTGGACGGAGGACTCACGCTTGTCAGTACCGCAGATAACAAGCCCGGAAGCCTGAAGGTCACTAATGCAAAGGGCGCGGGACTGACACTGGACGGATCGGGCCTTAGTCCTGTATCCGGTAATGCAGTCATTCTTGATGACGTGAACGTCACCGTAGCTGCGCCTTCATTTGAGATAAAGGGAACGGAAGGAACTGACTACCGGGTCGACGGCAGCATCAGCGCCGTGAACATGACCGCTACTTCGGGAACCCTTTATGTGACGACCCTTACGACTGCGGGTAATATCGCCAATAAGGATCGTCTGTACATCGGAACCCTCAACATGAACAACAAGGGTATCTACACGAACGAGGGGACCGCGACAGTACAGAACGCAGATAAGATATTCAAACTTGATAATAAGAAAGACGCATACTTTGAGGCGGGAAGCATCAGCATGGCATCAAACGGCGGGCTGTATACGGAGCCCGGAAGCATACTGACCATACTGGATAATGCAGCACTGTATAATCTGTGCCTCGGACAGGATGCTCAGGGAGCAAAGGCGTTACCCTCGGCAAATGCTGTGATAAGACGGGGCGGCAATGCTGTCATCACAGTGAACGGTACTCCGAAGACAGCCGACGCATCGGATAAGCTTGACATCTGCACGATAGACGGAGGCGCGCTTGCGCCTACGCCGGGACAGACGATACTCTTCAGGACCAATGTGAAGACCTTCCCCACGGACCTTATCAATCTGGTACAGCCGGAAGGAGAGCAGCCTGACGGCATCGATTACACGAATTACGACAGGCTCATGCAGATAGGCAGCGACGTCATGGTCGCGGCCAGATGGTTCACACTGTACGAGGGTGAAGCGGAGCCATTCAACAAGCTGGGGTCATTCTCAAAGTGGAGCGAGATGGTCAGCTACATCAACAACGTCAATCATCCCTCATCCGAGTACACGATAGTGATGACGGATAATGCGAGGACATTGGAGAACATCACGATGCCTGCAAAGACGTCCAAGCTTACCATAAGCGGAAACGGGCATCAATTAAGCCATCTGGGAAGCCTGGTACTCGCGTCCGACACCGTACTTAAGGATATAAGTCTTTATTCTGAGGCATATAACAGCAAAACGTCCTTCTATGAGGTCAACAACAAGGCAACGCTCAATCTCAACTCGAAGAGCCTTGTGCTGGATGACGCGGCTTTCTGGAATCAGTTCGCATCGATCACCGGAAACGGAAGTTCGAGAATGACGCTCATAGCGTACAGCACGGATCCCAGGCTTACAGTTACAGGCGCCGTGGGCGTTCTCGATCTTACTATGAAAAACTATGAGCTTGCCGCTAACGCGGTGACGGTAAGAGGCGCGGCCAGACTAACGTCGAGATCGGAGATAATCACCAATGCCGCGACAGCGGTTACGGGTGATCTGACGCTCGAGCAGTCAGGTATCACAGCGGGGACAAACATCAGTGTCGGCAAGGGGACATACATGACATCATCTTCCCTTGACGCTCGGGGCAACATCGCGCTGAAGGATCTGCATTCGCTTAATAAGGGCAATACACTGTCCTATGCGGCAGCAGCGAACAATTCTTTAAGCATCACGGGAGTTGTCGATGCGGGAGATGCCGGCGAGGAGGATATCTCAGTTACAGTCACCGGTAACGGTAAGCAGGCGGAGATAAACAAGAACGCCGTGAGCATCAGTGTGAAGTACATCGAAAACCTTGATGAGAAGAACATAGTCGGAAGCGATACGGGAGCAGTGGGCGGCAATGCCGTGATACATACCGTAAGCAGGATACTTGGAACAGAAGGCTATGTCACAAAGCATTATAACTACAACAAGAATACCATGAAGACAACCGGGATCAATACGGACTATGCCTTGAAGGACCTCGTGAAATCCGCCAAGGCACCGGCGTCGTTCTTCGTGATAGACAGGGATACCGATGCGGATACTGTCAGCTACATCACAAAGAAAGCCGGCAATGCTTTAAGGGTGGAGAATGCAGAGAGCTTTGACGTGAGCCTGTATGAAATGTCGAATGCGTCAGGTAATGTGATTGGATACTATGGCACGCTGCAGGAAGCCTTCACCGATATCGACAGATATGCGGATAAGACAAAGACCTACAAGGTGACCCTGAGCGCCAACGCAAGCCGGGCTGACGATGCCGCTGATACAAAGAGCAACGGTAAGGTAACAAAGGACAACACAAACCTCACATTCCCGGCGAACGCGAAGCTCGTGACCATAGAGCCGGAGGATACGGCAGGTGACAGGGCATGGATCTATATGAACAACACGATGACCTTAAGGTGTAATGTGTCAATGAATAAGATACAGCTCGTGCCCAATGCGAAGGCTAACACAAAGATCGGGACGTCGCTTGCGGGGTTCACGCTGTATCTAACGGATACGGCAGTCGATACTGCTGACGGAAGAGGACTCGGGCAGATAGCAGGCAACGGAGTAAATGCGAATAATACATCGGGGCTTGTAATAAAGGATTCCGACATTGTCCTCAGCAGCAACCTTAATAATGTAAGGACAGTAGGACTTGATAATACAAAGCTTACCGTCAGCGGGAATACGAACATAGGAAGGCTTGAGCAGACCGGCAGTGCGCCTTCAGAGTTTGAGGGCTTAGCAGCGATAAAGACGACTGCAATGAAGGTAGCCACTACAGACGCTAAGGGCAAAAAGGTCATGGTAGTATCGGGGAACAGGCTTGATGCAGTGAATCCGAACATCACCATAGCAGCTGATGTGACCTCTGCGGATCCTTCGAAGCTTACGATCGGGCTTAAATATCCTGTGAAGACAGGAAACGTGACGGTCTATAAGAGCCTTACGAGCGGAGACTTCATTTATTCAAAGGAATACGGAGACGGAGGCTATGACAGCCTTGCAGAGCTTGTAAATGGAGGTACCGCTTATCACATCCTGAAGGGATTGAACGTGGACGCGGGAAGCTTCACCTATGCTCCGGGAGCAGGCGGAGAAGTAACTGATGCAAAGCAGATAAAGAACGGCGGGTTCATCTGCTACAGCGCACTGAAGACGCCTTATACGCTATATACAGCGGATAATAAACTGGCTGAGTTTGCGACATTTGCAGATGCTGTCGCGGAGATAAACAACCGTAAGGCAAAGACTGCGGAGTATACGGTGGCGGTGGATCCGGCTACAGTGAGCGCGGATAAGCCGGAAGCATTCGGAATGCCGGGGGCGGCAAATCTTGCGAAGCTTACGATCAGGCCGACAGGTGAAGCTGTATCAGCAAACCTGTATTACGG
>JAILIO010000139.1 GCA_024695225.1 Lachnospiraceae bacterium | reverse complement strand
CCCTGCAGTACTCGCTGAAGGCCTGTCCAAAGGCTGCAGAGAGGGCCTTCCTCCCCGGGTATTCCCTTTCACTTCCGGGCCTTCTGTCAGGTGATCCTGTGTCCTCACAGTCTCTGTTTTCCGCCGTCATATCAGACGCAGCATCACCCTCTGCCCTGCCGGACGGAGAATCCTCCGCCGCCTTGTCAGGACTTGTATTTCCCGCTGTCCTGCCACGCGCAGCATCACCCTCTGCCCTGCCGGGAACAGCATTCCCCATTGCCTTGCCGGACGAAGCATTCCCAACTGCCTTTCCCGGGACATAGTGTATCCTCTCCTCCGGGCACTGTGTTATCAAAGGGCCGCCGTATCCGTAGGGGGTCACAAGGTCGTAAAAACCGGGAGCTGCCTTTATCTGCCTTTTTATGAACATATGCCTCACATGTCCCAGGGGGTCATCAAAGTCAAAGGTCTCACAGACCCCGCCTTCAGCCTCCTCGTAAAGGCATCCGTATTCCTTCCGGAAATAAATGTCCATGCCCTCAGGTCTCTCCCCCGGAGGTTTTTTCTCTCTTCTTCGCCGCCCTTATTTCCGCCAGATTCCCCTCTTCACTTGTGTCCACTTCAACGCCCTCGTGGCGGAAGACCTGGGCCACTGTCATAAACAATATCTTCAGATCCAGCATAAATGAGAGATTCTCCACGTATTCAGCATCCTTTTCGAGCCTGTCATCCCACTTGATCCGGTTCCTCCCGCTGACCTGGGCCAGCCCTGTGAGTCCCGGGCGGACTGTGTGGCGGAGGCGCTCCCTTTCGGTATACCAGGGGAGATAGGACACCAGAAGGGGGCGGGGTCCCACAACGCTCATGTCCCCCTTGAATATGTTGAACAGCTCCGGCAGTTCATCGAGGCTTGTGGACCTGAGTTTCCTGCCGAAGGGGGTGAGCCTTTTGCTGTCCGGGAGAAGATTTCCCTTTTCATCTCTCTCGCTTGTCATGGAGCGGAATTTGCAGAGCTTAAATATCTTCTCCCTGTAGCCCGGGCGCTCCTGGGTGAATATCACGGGACTCCCGAGCTTCACCCTGACAAGTGCCGCAGTGATCAGCATCACCGGGGAAAAGATAACAAGCGCAGTCCCTGAGAGCAGGATATCCAACAATCTTTTTACGAATCTTCTGTACATTCCTCGCATCCCTTATACTTATATGTGGGGACGATATTCCTGACAAGGGGTCTCATGTCCTGTCCCTCAACACGGCTTGAATCCGACAGTTCCTTTAACTGCATGAAGAACCGGTCCTCATCGATCTCTATGGGTCGGCCGATATGGATGAGTTTGTTAGGGGTTTCCTTCATCCCCTCCTCGTCCATCAGTATCTCCTCATAGAGTTTCTCCCCGGGGCGAAGCCCCGTGAACTCTATCTGGATGTCCTCCCCCACTCTGTAACCGGAAAGTTTGATAAGGTTCTCCGCAAGGTCCAGTATCTTCACCGGTTCCCCCATGTCCAGCACGAATATCTGCCCGCCCCGGGCGTATGCCCCGGCCTGAAGCACAAGGGACACGGCTTCCGGTATGGTCATGAAGAACCTGGTTATGTCAGGGTGGGTCACTGTCACCGGACCCCCGGCTTCTATCTGCTTTCTGAAAAGAGGGATGACGGAGCCGCTGGATCCAAGGACATTGCCGAATCGCACCGCCACAAATTCAGTGTCGTAATGGTGGTCAAAGGTCTGGACTATCATCTCGCAGATCCGTTTGCTGGCCCCCATTATATTGGTGGGGTTCACCGCCTTGTCGGTGCTGATCAGCACGAATCTCTTAACCCCGCTCATGGCCGCGGCCTGGGCCACCTTGAAGGTCCCAAAGACATTGTTCTTCACAGCTTCCTCCGGGGAATCCTCCATGAGAGGCACATGCTTGTGGGCAGCGGCGTGGTAGACGATGTCCGGCCGGTAATGGTCGAATATCCAGTTCATCCTGGAAGCGCTCCTGATACTGCCTATCAGCACCTTCAGATCCAGATCCGGATGCTTCTTCTTAAGCTCCTGCTGAAGGTCGTAAACCCCGTTCTCATATATGTCCACAACTATCAGCATGGAAGGCCTGTGGTCCGCTATCTGCCTGCAGAGTTCGCTGCCGATGGAGCCGCCTCCGCCGGTTACCAGGACCCTTCTCCCGCTGACATATCCCAGGATGGAATCCAGATCCACCTTCACCGGATCCCTTCCCAGAAGATCCTCGATCTCTATATCCCTGAGCTTTGAGACGCTGACCTCCCCGTTCACCAGCTGGTACATCCCGGGCAGCGACTGGATCTTGCATCCGGTCTGCTTGCATATCTCCAGAAGTTCCTTTTTCTCGGAGCCTGAAATTGAGGGCATGGCCAGGATGATCTCATCGATATCCATGGTCTCCGCATACTTCACAATGCAGTCCCTGCCGCCCACTATGCGGACTCCCTGCACATATTTGCCCTTCTTTCCCTTGTCGTCGTCTATGATGCACTTCAGGCGCATGGTGGAGAAGTTTGAATTTATTATCTCTTTTATGATTATATTTGCGGCTTCCCCGGCTCCCACCACCATGACGGATATCTTGTTCATGCGGTTGGCCTGCTTGTGCTTCAGGTTCCTCAGGAATCTGTAGGAGAACCTGCTGGAAAACTCCAGGGCTATCAGGATGAAGATGTAGAGCACGTACCAGCTCTTGGGCACAGCCTGGGACTGTCCGTCGTATATGAGGAAATGAAGGCCCAGCATGTTGAGAAGCCCGGAAAGGGCGCTGCCTATTATGATGTTCTGCAGCTCCGCCTCCCCGGCGTAGGCCCAAAGGCTTGAATAGAGCCTGCAGAAATAAAAGATGATCAGGGTTCCCAAAACGCTGAAGGGCAGGAAGGTCCTTACCGGCTCCAGGAAATGTTCCGGCACGGATGCAAAACTGAACTCGTATCTGATTATGAGAGCCAGATACGAAGACAGGATGATGCTGATGATGTCGTAGATCACCAGCGCAGTACGCCTGTACAGCAGTTTTACGTTAAATATGGGCTTTTTCCCCTTGTCACTCTTCATCGGCAAATAAAGGCACGACTGCCTGCATAAACACAAAACACACGGGATTGCATGGATCTGAGACCCATTCGAACAATCCCGAAACAACAAAAATGAGCACCACCGCCAGGGCAAAACCGTATCCCCGGTCCCTGCTCTTACAAGCACGCCTGAAAGCCCTGAACAGTGTGTATGCTATCCAGAGGGCAAAGAGCGTTCCGACAATGATACCATAGTCCCAAAGGGCCTGTAAATATATGTTGTGGGCGTGATAGATGTAGGTACCATCCGCTGTGGTGATCCCCATCCCCTCATGGCCCTGCATCTCTATTCCGGAAGCGTAAAGGGAGTAAATAAACACTCTGCCGTTTGACACATCGCTAAGGTCCTCCGGGATGTATCCCACATCCGTGGAGACGATGTCTATGGAGTCCAGATCTGTGGTGAATTCAGGGACGGAAGCCATTTTCTGGAGAAACACCTGCACAAATCGTCCGAAGGTTATATACCACATGGAGGCTTTATTGTCCGCTCTCAGTATCTCATCCGGATATTTCTCATAGGCTATCTCCACAGGGGACCCCGCCTCCGCAGGCAGTATCCTCTGGGCCGTGAACACCACAGGCAGGGACAGCACGGCAGTCAGGAGACATATCAGGATCACCCTGCACACCTTTCCCGGGGAAGTCCTGCACATGACAAATACCAGCACCACCATTGTAAAGGCCGCTGTCAGAATGCCTGTGCGGGAGGATGTGAATATGAGATAAGCGGCGGAAACCCCGAAAAGAGTCTGGGGCAGAAAATGAAGCCTGCCCTCTTCCCTGAGCATCAGGGACGCCGCTGTCACAAGCACCAGTGTGAGATAGACCGCAGCTTCCGTTGCCGATGCAAAGACAAAAGGATATCTGGCAAAGGTAAATGAGAGATAGGGGCGGTGTATCAGACAGTAGATCGCGCAGACCACAAAATTCAGCACCACCGCAAGGGCAATGTTTCTGAGATAATATTTTCTCCTGCTCCAGCACACATATCTGTAGGCGCTTAAAAGCAGTATCACGGAGAAGACCACAGGATACATCCTGCCGTTTCTCATTATCACCCACACAGCCATGAAGAGCACGGTGAACACGGTGTATGGCAGGTTTATCTTCACCCTTGGAGAAAAGGTCCCCGCGAAAAATGTGGATGCCATGGCGACGGCAAAATATATGAGGAGATTTCTCATGGACTCCCCGTGGGAAGCGTCAGTCACTCCGTTCAGATACTGTATGCCCCAGTACATGGCACCGGACACGGCGACAATAAACACCAGATCTGCGGGCACCCAGTCGTTGGTCCTCACAAGTTCCCCGGCGTACAGCCTGTCCCGCCCCTTTCCGAAGAGGACATAGAATACCACCAGGTCGAATATGATGATCCCGGCGGCATAGACCAGTATGTCGTCCAGGTGAACCGAATATCTGTGAAACACCACACAGCGGGCGAATGCATACAGGGAGAACAGGGCCACAGCAGGCAATATGACAGCCCGGGCAGCTGAAAAATATGTGGTCAGAGTGTCCAGGACCCCGTATTTCTTTTCCAGAAGCTTAAGCACCGTAGTCAGGAAGTAGGCAGCGCAGAATATGGCCGCCATGACCGCAAGGCTTATCGCCTTTCCAAGGGGCAGGGTGTAAATGAAATCCATGACCAGGGCATTGTCATCCCCCGCAGGCTTCACCTCACCGCTGTTTCTGTCCACAGAGGCAAGGGCGGGAAGGGGTGTCTCCTGATCTTCCTCAGGTCCGGTGCTCAGGATGCAGAGTCCGGATGTGCCGTCCGGAGCTTCGCTCATTATCCCGGTGGACAGTTCCAGAAAATAGATGGTTCCCGGAGTCACCCGGGCATTCAGATCTATCCTCAGGGTGTGGGGGAGGGTGATATCATTTTCCCTGTGCTCCATGGATTCACCCACGATGATCTGTCCTTCACTGTCCTTGAGCCTCACATCGATCCAGGTGTAGGGCTCCATATCCGTGATGAGAAATTCCACCGCATCCAGATGGTCGTACATAGGGACAAAGGACTGGACCAGATTGTGCCTGTCGTTCAGTTCCCATACCTCACCCGTGTCCTTATTTGCAGCCGAAGTCACGAAGTTCTGTTTCCATATCCTCAAAGGAAACACCGTGACTATGGCCGCAAAAGCCAGTATCCATATTATGAGGCGAAGAGCCTCGGATTTTGTAAGCACGTGTCTCATAGGACAGCCTCTGTATTTTTCATAATGTCATTCAATCCTGTAAACTCCGTAAGTCCCCATTATCCCGGCTATGCGCCTGACATTCACCCTGTATCCCCTTGAAGCGCAGAAATCGGAAAGCCAGTCCACATCCCGGTCCAGCCTGCATATAAACTGAGCCTTTCCGGACAGAAGGGCTTCGAAGGGGTCTTCTATGCCAAAGCCCTTCAGTTTTCTGTCCCAAAGGGGGCTCTTGCAGGCCCATCCGCCCATTATAGCACAGTTCATGGGGCAGCGTCCCAATGTATCCCCGGGCATCCTCTCAGAGAAGTTCACCGTGGAATATACATCTTCAAAATAGAAAACATCCGGGTGGGCTTCGCAGTAATCGTTTATGGCATCGTCCCCGGAATTGTCATAGGTCCTCTCAAGCATCTCCTTTCTGATTGCGCTGTCGGAAACCGGCACCATAAGGAAAAGGGACAGCAGGCACACCACGCTGTAAACCAGAAAAGTAAATCTCTTATCCCTTTTCTGGTTTTTGAGTATGGTGAGGGCTATGGCCAGAAGGACAAAGGCCTCAGCCAGGAAAAGGGAAAAGGTGACCCGCTCGGGATACCTGTTGACATATATCAGATAGAGCCAAAGGGCAGACCTTATGACAAAGAGCGCCGGACACATGAGAAGCCTTAAATACCTGCGGTCTGCAATAAAACCGTAAATGACCGCAGCGTACAGCACCAGTACGGTGAAGGTGGAATTCCTGTATTCCGCCCCGGGAAGAACCTGGCGGAAGTACACGTAAAAGGTTTCCTTAAGCCTTGCGGCAAACCCCGGCTTTAAAGACGCCGCATACTCAGAAACCCCGGACATGACATCTGTGGTGATCCTGTCGTCTATTCCGAAGTTGTAGTTTTTAAGGACTTCCACATCCGCGCTGTCAAGCCCGAGTTCCCCATACATATCCTGGGCGCTTTTCCAGGAAGGGATCTGCTGATAGTCGTAGAGTTCTGTCCTGGCCCTGAAAAAAGCCCTGAACTCCCTCCAGTCCTTCCCGGAATAGGAAAGGGCATCCAGGGAGAACAAAAGGAAGAAGATGACTGCGACAAAAGCAGCGATAAGGCCCGTGTCCGAAAGGTACTTCTTTATGCTCCCTTCCCCCCGCATGATCCTGTTGAAAAGCACCCCCAAAAGGAGTATGGGCAAAAGGAAGAGCGCCATCTCAGACCTCAGGGCAAAGGCCAGGCCGCACATGAAGCCTGTCTTTATGAGGGCTCCGGGCCTCCTCAGGTTGCTCTCCGTACACAGAAGGAATATGGCAGATGACATGACAAAACCGCTGACCACGGTGTACTGCATGAACACCACCCGGGAGGCCGAGAAGGCCAGGTAAGACAGGACAACCGCCAGGCAGGACACCGCCTTTGCAGGCAGTCCGTCCACCATGAGAAGCACCCGCTCCGTCACCAGAAACAGGCTCACAAAAAATGTGAAAAGCAAAAACACCGCATACCAGTCGGGTGTCGGTGCCATGCGGTAGAACAGGCTGATCAGAAAAGACAGGGGGGAGAGCATCTGGATGTTCAGTCCCTCGGGAATACCGGTGTAAACCCCGGCCAGTATGTCTTTTATCAGCACATCATCATTCATGTCATAGTAGATCTCATAGCGGGACATGGTGAAGATAACACAGAAGAGCGTCACCGCGATGGAAGCTATGACCGTGAGGTATCTGTCATCCCTCTGTGTCCTCATTTCCCGGGATCCTCCATGTACACGTCCATCCCCTTCTCATGGAAGATACGCGCGTAACCCCTCTCCTCTATAAACCCCATAAGGCTTTCGTACTTATAGTCCTTTGGGCAGTCCTCGGAGAAGAATATGACAGGGGATCCCTGAAAGGCTTTTTGAGTATCCCTTTCCCACTCTCCCCGGGTAAATGAAGGCAGGGACGGCCAGATGGTGGTGAGAGGGCTTGGCATATCCAGAATGTAGCAGAGCCCGGGCATGTTTCCGTAGAAGATGCCCTCATTTCCCTGAAGGGAATACTCCTTTGAGAGCTCCGTCAGGGAATCGATGAGAGCTGCATTGTCCTTTGTGGTCATGACCCCTTTGGATCTCTTATTTTCACTTGTGAGATAAGTCCTGCTCTCCCCCCAGTAACCGTCCTGGATGGCGAAGTTCATGTGGAACAGGCTCCCCTGGAGGATCAGCATAAGGAGGATGGTTGTGAGGGATGCGGTGAGGGCAGGTTTCATCCTTGAAAGCTTCCTGTCCTTAACTGCCCTGCTGCCGGCCCATATCCCGAAGGGGCAGATCAGGAACATATTGTCCACCACGGGATAGAGGGAATTGTTGGAGCCCAGGGGGGTCACCAGCACGATCACCATGACGGCGAGAGCCCAGGCCCGCATCATCTTCCACTGTCTTTTGTCCAGAAGCACATACAGGGCAAGAACCAGAACCGCTATGGTCCCCAGCACGCCCCAGAGGTAGATCGCATTGTAATGGAAATATTTAAGATCAAACATCCCCCGCCCCCAGGCGAATCTGAGCCACAGCGCCATGCCGCAGTACGCTGCCGCATAGCATATCCTGCGCCCGGTGTCCCCGCGGTGGTAAAGCCTTCCGGACAGCAGGGTCACAACCCCCATGACCGCCATCATGGGGACCATGAAAATAAGGGCGTCGCCGTAGGAGGACAGGATCTCCCTGACCATCGAATAAAAGGTGTAATCATCAGCGCCTCCCTGCTGCATAGTAAAGAGTATGTTTATCATGCCTGTATAGGCCTCGATGCCGTAACAGAGCGCAGCGACCGCAACAGGGATCAGAAAACCCGAAAGCCACCCTGCGATACAGAGCAGGATATCCCTTATCCTCCTCTGCTTTTTGTCGAAGATCAGAAGGACTATCAGAAGCGCCTCGTCGGCGTTTGAAAATTTCACGGAAACATTCAGCCCCAGGATCACCCCGGACAGGATGAACAGGATCATGGACCTCCTGTCATCCTCCGAAAACACGGCTCTTATCAGGAGGCATGTGGCTATGGAGAAGAGGATGTAGGTCAGCCGGTTATAAAGGATCACGGAGGGGCACCAGGCGAAAGCACAGGCCGTAAAGAGCCCCAGGAAGGTATTTATCTTCCCGAAGGTGTCCATCAGGAGAAAGTACAGCGCGATCAGAAAAGCGGACATGATGAGGGATGTGTATATCTGCATCCCGAGGACGCTGCCGGCGCCGGGCATCCGGGAAATAAAAGCTCCGAAGGCGTTTGCAAGGATGGTTGCAAGCTCCCAGGTGCCGCCCATAGTGCCGAAATACTGATAATTTGACAGGGCGTAGAGGGGATCCGCCAGGGAAAGCCCCCTGCCGCAGGCAAATAAAGGCCAGATGCCCAGTATGATCACGTGGAGCATGGAGTTGCCCGCAAGACCTTTAAGCCGTCCGACAGGGGAGATATCCCTGTCCGCGGAGGTATCCTGCAACTGATCTGTTCTCTCTTCAGCAGGCACGTTCACTTCTGCAACCTGACCGGTTCTCTCTTCCGCAGGCACGTTCACTTCTGCAGCCTGTCCGGTTCTCTCTTCAGCAGGCACGTTCACTCCTGTGACCTGATCTGTTCTCTCTTCAGCGCTCATGCCGCCCTCCGGGGTCTCTGTGCAAGTGAAAACAGCCTGCTCCTCAAAAGCTCACATATGCATCCCACAGCCATCACCACTGTCACCGCGGCAAAGGTCCCGGGGATAAAGAGAAATGTGCCTCTCACGGAATCCGCAAAAAGCCATCCCGGCCATATTTCCCTTATGACGGGGTGTTCGTGTATGAGATAGGCTCCCAGCACCAGAGGTGACACTGCCCTTGCAAAATCCGCCGGATATCCCTCCCTCATAACCAGTTTTTTGAACATGTAAAACAGAGCGATGCTGCCTGACATACAGAGGAAATAATTGCAGGTGTAGGGCATTCCCGAATAGTATTTAAGCCCGTCCACCCCCAGGGCTGCCGCTCTTCCGGTGATGAGGCTTATGAAATACATCCCGAGGCAGCAAATGGTGTAACAGATGGCCGGCCTGAAAGGTTTTTCAAGGAATCCTATGCCGTAAAGCCTTATGTACCTGGCTGTGAGGAACATGGTGATCATCCACATGGCGTCGTAACCGTAGCCGTCCGTGGGCAGGATCACCGGAAGGATGGTCTTCTCTACGGACTCAAAGAAGATCAGAAAGATGATAAGGGCCCCCAGCCTGTGTCTGCCCATCTTCTCCGCACCGTAGGAGAGAAGGGGGGACAGGATGTACATGGAGATGTAGGACGTCATGAACCACCAGCTTTCGGTGGCTATCGGGAAGAACCAGTCAAGCACATCGTAAACATCTATGTCTGCAGGGTTTACGGCGCCTGTGAGCATGGCTATCACCGGCACTGCCAGGGAATAGAACAGGCACTGGAGGATCAGGGAGACCACCCTGGAGAGCTTCCATTTCTCAGGGACCAGGAAATAACCGGACAAAAGGATAAAACAGCTCATGCCGCAGAGGCAAAAGGCTTCTATCAGCCAGGCTGCTCCATTCACCGCATTCATGGCGGACTGTCCCTCGTGCCAGGGTGTCAGCATGCCGCCGTGATTCATATAATGCAGCACAGTGATCATAAACATTGACACTATGCGCAGCAATTCAAAATTTGCTTCTCTTTTATTTTTCATTTTCATCCAGAGGAGTGTTCAGTCCTCCTGCAGGCCATTTGTTTTCAGTTTGAAGAGAGAAACTTCTTCCTGGTGATAAAGTTGTACACCATGACCACTGCGGTTGCCACGATCTTCCCTCCGGCCACCGCCAGGTTTTCGCTGAGGATCCCCATGAGGAAACCTGCGCCGTAGTACAATTTATCAACACAGAGCCAGATCACCAGCTCATTTATGCCCAGTCCTATAACCGACAGCACCATGAAGGCTATGAATTCCGCCCGCCTGTCCAGTCCTTCCTTCCTGCTGAAGACAAACCTGAAGCTCATGATGTAATTGGCGATCATGCTGACCACAAAGCCCGCGAAAGCCGCGATCAGATAGTTCACGCCTATCACCTTCAGGAGCATGGTTATGCCGAAATCGATGAAAAAGCAGGTGAATCCCACTGCCCCAAACCTGAGTATCTGTTCAAAAAGACCTATCTTTTTAGGTTCCTCACTGTTATCTTTCCCGCTCAATCCTCTCATCCTCCACTCTGTAGATCATATCGCATTTTTCTATGGTCGTGAGCCTGTGGGCTATGATCACAAGGGTCTTTCGCCCGTGCAGCCTGTTTATCTGATCCATTATAGCCTTTTCCGTATCCTGGTCCAGGGCGCTTGTGGCTTCGTCCAGCACCAGCACCTCCGGGTCGTCGTAAAGGGCCCTGGCTATGCCTATCCTCTGTCTCTGTCCGCCGGAGAGCCTTATGCCCCTCTCTCCAATGCCCGTGTCCAGCCCCTCTTCAAGCCCTCTCACAAAATCATCCAGCTGGGCTTCCTCCAGGGCTTTCCACACCTTCTCATCGTCTATGTCTTCATCGGCGATGCCGAAAGCCACGTTCTTTCTGATGGAGGTATCCATCATAAATATGGTCTGGGGTATGTATCCTATGTTTGCAAGCCAGCCCCGGTAATCGGAGAACACATCTGTCCCGTCGGCCAGCACCTGCCCTCTCTCGATCTTCAACAGTCCAAGCATTATATCCACTATGGTGGTCTTCCCTGCGCCTGAGGTTCCCACGATGCCCACGCTCTTTCCAACGGGTATTGTCATATCCGCCCCGTTAAAAATGAGAGCATCGCTGCCGGGATATCTGTAGACTATGTCCTTTAACGTTATCTCCTTCTTCACAGGCAGTTTCTCTGTCTGCTCCCTGTTTGTGTAAGCGTCCTCGCCGTACTCCACGCCCGCATCGTTTATATCTTTCTTCAGATTGTCGGACACCCCCATGAAGAAAGGCTCATAGTAGGCCATATCAGTGAGATAAGTGTTCATGCGGTTTGCGGAGGGCAAAAGCCTCATGGCCGCCAGGGCAAAGACCGTAAGCTGGGGCAGCATTGTGGATATCCCGGCCCCCATCATCATGATCACGATCATATAGCCCAGAAGGCCGCCCACACACACGGATTCGATCACAAGCCTTGGGGTTGCGTTGTAGAGCTGGTAGGTCCGGACATTCTCCACATACCTGCCGCCGCAGTCGCTGTAGCTGTTTATGAAATAATCACTCCTGTCTGCTATCTTTATCTCTTTTATCCCGGTGACGGCCTGATTTATCCACTTGAAAAGGAGGGCGTAATGCTTCTGGTACTCCTCCCCGGTGCGGTGCATCACAGGCTTTATCACGCTCTTTACGATGAGGAGCACCGCTGTCAAGAGCAGGGCCACTATCAGTGTCATCTTCACATCCGTAAATAAGAGCATCAGTATCAGGCACACAAAAACGATGATCTCTGTCACCAGTTTCAGGAGTGCCATGATCAGGGCGTACATATTGTTCACATCAGATGTGATCTGTCTCTGGATCACCGCTGTATCCGCAGAGAGATAGTACTCATAGGGTCTCTCCATGAAATTGATCATCATCCGGCGGGAGGTGGAGAACTGGTTGGTGTATACAAAGCGCAGCTGAGCCTTGTTCATGAAAAAGAGAAAGACATTCTTTACGACGAAGAGCAGGATCATGGCCCCCATCATAAAGCAGGCAAACTCCACGGTTCCGTTTACGGGGAGCGCATCATACACCGCAGAGAGCAGCCTGCTCTTTTCCACGGCGTCGGGGTCCAGCACCACCTGCATGATAGGCACTACGATGGTGATCCCCAGAGACTCCAGGACACCGCCTATGAGCATCAGCAGGACCAGCCATGCCATCTGCCTTTTCTGGCGTCTGTCCAGGAGCACATTCAACTTGCGCAAAATCTTCATGGCAGTTATCATAGCATAAGACGGAGGAATTATCCATTATGGAAGATATGATAAAAGACTTTACGGAAGACAGTATCGCCATAATCACCGCGAGAGGCGGAAGCCGCAGGATCCCCGGAAAGAACATAAAGGATTTCCTCGGCAAACCCATCATAGCCTATTCCATAGAGGCTGCCCTGAACTCAGGGATCTTCAAGACCGTGATGGTATCCACCGACAGCGCGGAAATAAGATCTGTGGCCGAAAAATACGGCGCGGAAGTCCCCTTTCTCAGGTCCCCTGCGACCTCAGGAGACTTTGCCACAACGGCGGATGTACTCCACGAGGTCATCTCGGAATACAAGAATACCGGGGTCAAATTCAGATATGCCTGCTGCCTGTATCCCACTGCCCCCTTCGTCACCCCCGAAAAGCTGAAAAAAGCAATGGACATCATGCTTTCCGGCAATTTCGACTGTGTGCTGCCGGTGACTCCCTTCTCATTTCCCGTGTTCAGGGGAATGAGCGTAAAAGACGGCAGAGCTTTCTACCGCTGGCCCGAATTTTCAATGCGCCGATCCCAGGATCTGGAAACCCTCTATCACGACTGCGGGCAGTTCTATATGTTCAGGGTAAAGAGATTCATGGAGACCGGGGAACTGATAGACGACAACACAGGCGCCATGCCGGTGCCTGAGACGGAGGTCCAGGACATCGACTACGATACGGACTGGGATATAGCGGAGATGAAATACACCCTCATGAAGAAAAGGCAGTCTGAGAAGGACCAGAACCCTTGAATGATGTGAACCTGAGAAAGGCAGAGCCCGGAGACGAAGCCCTTCTCCTCAGATGGGCAAACGACCCAGCCACCAGGGCGAACTCATTTACCTCTGCCCTTATTTCCCCTGAACAGCACCACAGGTGGTTTTCCGGGAAGCTCTCGGATCCCTGCTGTGATATCCTGATCTTCAGTCTCAAAAGCCCCCTTGAAAATAAAGACCGGACCGGTGAAACTCCCGCGGAAAACGTTGTGGAAGACTCTTCGGAAGGTGCTTTGGAAGGCGCTGCAGTTCCCATGTCCCCTTCCGACATACCTGCAGGAATGGTCCGACTGGACCACAGGGACGGCACTGCGCTCATAAGCTACAGCGTTGACAGGGGATTCAGAAGGCAGGGCTTCGGGTCTTTATTTCTTAAGACGGCCATGGGATACACCCTTGACAAAAGGCCGGATACAGCGTGCTTCAAAGGGGAAGTCAAGCCGGAAAACGAAGCTTCAAAACACATATTCAGAGGTCTCGGCTTTCGGGAGGATATTTCAGAGGACGGGATCTTTATTTACACATACGACTGCAGGAGATGATCCTGAAAGATTTACCTGACACATGAATACATGTCTTACAAACAGAGAGTGACAGTCTCAGGGTCACGGGCGGGGCACATATGATAAACAAACTGTATATCAGAGCAGACGGCAACAGCGAGATAGCAACGGGGCATATCATGAGATGCCTGGCGGTGGCTTCTGAAGTGAACGCCCTGTCTGATATCCCGGTGTCCTTCATAGTGTCGGACCGGGAATCCCGGGAGCTTCTGAAAAGCCGTATCCTTTCATTTCCCCAGGATGTGAACATATCCAGCACAGTTGAAACCGATGTGCCCTACAGGGATCCCGTAAGCGAGCTGAGATTCCTGAGGGGTTTATTTACGGATGAGCCCAAAGGGTTTCTGCTGGTGGACAGCTATTTCACGGACAACGGATATCTGTCAGCCCTGAGAGACAGGGTCACCCTGGGTTATATCGACGACCTCCGGGCTTTCGACCCGGAAGTGGACCTTCTGATAAATTACACCCCGGGGGATATGCCTTCGTACAGAGCCCCGGGGCTTGTGCTTTCAGGTCCGGACTACGCACCCATCCGCCGGGAATTTGCGGAGGCCTCCTTCACTGTGAGGGAAAGGGTCTCAAAGATATGGATCTCCTGCGGCGGGGCAGGAAGGGACACTGCAGAGATGACAGAGAAGGCTCTCAGATCAGAATGGGGAAAACTAAAGGATCAGTCCGGTCTCCCGGAGATCTGTCTCCTTCCTCCAACCTCGGATATGTCCGGCACTCTTTCTGAGGGGGACATACTGATAAGCGCTGCGGGCAGCACCCTCTATGAAGCATGCGCCATGGGGCTTCCTGCGGTCAGCATGGTCACAGCGGACAATCAGATCCCCGGGGCAGAGGCCTTCCAAAGACTCGGGGTTATCAAATGCGCAGGGGACATCAGGAAAGGGCCCGATACCATGAGAAATCTTGCGGACATCATAAGGTCAATGACCGGGGATGACAAAAGGGATTTCAGGCTCGGCCTAAGCGAAAACATGAAAAGACTGGTGGACGGGAAAGGGGCCCGGAGGATAGCGGAGGCGATCCTCAGTTTTTGATTAGCCTCAGGGCCACCCGGAATTTTTTAACCTCCCGGGGATCACGGTTTTCCCGGGGAACTCATCCCTTCCCTTACGAACTTATTTTCTTCCTGAGATCCCTGTAAAACCACAGG
Organism: Lachnospiraceae bacterium; assembly: GCA_024695225.1. Classification (GTDB taxonomy): domain Bacteria; phylum Bacillota; class Clostridia; order Lachnospirales; family Lachnospiraceae; genus JAEELB01. Next base: position 45,138 of record JAILIO010000139.1, on the reverse strand, counting down.
GCTCTGTACTTAAGGCTGAAGATCCGGGTGTCCTTCTGCTGCAGGGCGATATATCTCTGCTCCTCGGGATCCGTATTCTCAAGGTAGTACGGATTCTCACGAAACCCCGGGAAGGTCCTCGCCATCTCCTGCCCCAACTCTTCCATGAAGGAGAGGGATGGCTTCTTCACATTCCTCACATAGGAAAAAAGGGTATTTATATAAAAATTCCGCGTAAATAAATACTCGTATTCTTCCCTGTATCTGTAAAGACTGCCGTCCTTTTCCGCGGCAGAGAGCATTATCCTGGAAGCCTCCATCCTGTCTCTGCACCGTTCTTCAGTGATGCCCGTGGTGGTGGAATTCCCGTACCTGTAATAGAAATACATGGCTTCCGGAATGTATTCAAAATGTCTGCTCCTGAGCATAAGAGACGGGGCTATGGCGTTGTCTTCGTAAAAGATCCCCTCAGGGAACCTGAGCAGGGGCTCTTCAAACATCTCCCGCCTGTAGATCTTAGTCACAAGGGAGCCGCTTTTAAGGATCAGGCTTTTATATTTGAGGTCGTTCAGTTCCCCGGTCTGCTCCGGCAGGTTCATGGCGACGGGACTGCCCCCTTCAAAGCTCTGGCTTTCCGTATATCGGTAGTCGCAGCCGACCATGTCAGCCCCTGAACTCTCCGCAAGGGATAACATGCGCTCGTAAAAACCGGGATCGATCCAGTCGTCTGAATCGATAAAGGATATATACTCCCCCCGGGCCATATCAAGCCCGGTATTCCTGGCCCCTCCCTGACGGGTATTCCTGTCATGTTTAACAGCCCTGAAATGTCCCGGGTATGCAGCCTCATACTCCTTCAGGATCCCGTAAGAGCCGTCTGTTGAGCAGTCGTCCACACCGATCACATCCAGGCAGTCCATGCCGATGGTCTGCCCTGTAATGCTTTCAAGGCAGAATCTGAGCCTGTTTCCTGTCTCCATATTGTATACGGGTATGATCACGCTTATCATACGGTATCTCCCAAAATCCCCCTTGTGTTCACCTGCACTCCGGACAGCATCAGGTATGATCCATACTGCTGCAGGGACCACTGCAGGACTTTCTCACGTCTGCCCCGGGGACCGCTACAGGATATGATCCCATCTGCCCCGGCAGTCCCTGCCTGACAGAAGTATAATGCATCTCCTGTCTGTTGTCACACCTGATGATGATCGTCAATAATATCTTTTCCCACATCCCTTCACAATCTTTTTAAGTCTCTTCTCTTTTGTGTTTTTACTTCCTTTGCTGTAAAATAAACGGACACACTTCGGGAAGGCCGGACAGCGATCACCCCAAAAAATTCACGTCCATGGACAGGTCCATGGGAGAAAGGAAATATCATGAAAAAACTGGGTTTTGGAACCATGAGGCTTCCCCTTCTGGATGCAGATGACACCGCCTCCATAGATTTTGACCAGACATCTAAAATGGCGGATATGTTTTTTGAACGCGGCTTCACCTATGTGGACACCGCCTATCCCTACCACTCGGAGCACTCCGAGGAGGCTGTAAAAAAATGCATAACAGACCGCTTTCCCAGGGAAAGATTCTTCCTGGCAGACAAGATGCCCATCCTCAGGGTAACCGGGCCGGACCAGTACCAGGGCTACTTTGACACCCAGAGAAAACGCTGCGGCACGGAATACTTTGACAACTATCTCCTCCACAATCTGGGGAGAGACCGTTATATAAACACTGAGAAGTTCGGCGGCTTTGCCTTTATGGAAAAGATGAAAAAAGCCGGAAACATCCGGAATATCGGCTTTTCATTCCACGACGACGCAGAGACTTTGGACAGGATCCTGACAGATCACCCGGAAGTTGATTTCGTCCAGCTCCAGATCAATTATCTGGACTGGGAGGACGCCGTGACCCAGTCCGGCAAATGCTATGAGACCGCCACAAAACACGGGAAACCCGTGGTGGTCATGGAACCTGTGAAGGGCGGGACTTTGGCTTCCCTTCCCGAGGTGGCAGCCGGATATTTCAGGGATCACTATCTGGCGCAGGGGCTCACAGAAGGATCCCTCCCCACCCCCGCATCCCTTGCCATCCGTTTTGCAGCCAGCCTTCCCAATGTGATGATGGTCTTAAGCGGCATGAGCAGCATCGGGCAGATGGACGACAACACCGGATACATGCAGGATTTCAAACCTCTTGCAGAGGGTGAGAAAGCACTGACAAAGAAGATATCCGGCTACATGAGAGAGAAGATCCGGGTGGCCTGCACAAGCTGCAGATACTGCACGGAGGTATGCCCTCAGAACATAAACATCCCCGGTTACTTTGGCCTTCTGAACCTCCACGCCATAACCGGCAAGAAGACCGTCATGTATTACGAGCGCTACTCCATGAACCGGGGAAAGGCAGGGGACTGTCTCAAATGCGGACTGTGCGAACAGAACTGTCCCCAGCATCTGCCCATAAGAGACCATCTGAAAGAATTTGCGGCCCTCTACGAGGAAGATCAGAAGTCTTGAGTTAAATAAGGGCAAATAAAGGCACAAAATTCTTTTATCATATCCCGGACTGTGCTATTATTTACCTATGAGACAGTTTCTGACAGTTTATACGCATGAGGTGTATTCCTTTGATGACGGAAGCCGGGTCACCGTGTCCCAGGACCGGATAAACCAGGGCAGGTGTCTTTTGCGCGGCCAGTCAGAGTCGGGAACTGAACTGTTTTATCTGGCAACGGACGGCAATATCTACGAATACAATCCACTGCCCCTTATAAAGATCGAGATGCATAAAAGAGGGGTCTCCGAGGAACTGACCCGGAGGACAAAGCTCATAGAATACCACTTAGAACCCACCACCCAGTTCAGCCATATAAATTTCAACATCACTCCGGGAGAAGGGGGACAGGGGGTAAATCTGCTGTTCCACCTGGGAAAATCCACCCATATAAAAACAGCCTACGCAGTTGGGGTGGACTTTGAAGACTTCCCTGCAGTCAGGGCTTACACCGATTACGTTTTCAGATTCTATTCGGGTTTCGGGAAGGGCTGAAGAAAAGCCTGCCCCCGGGATGATCCCGGACCTGTGATCCCCTGTGTTTTGCACAGGGGTTTTTATTTGCGGCAATCCCCTGTGTTTTTCGCACAGACATTTTTATTTGCTGAAATCCCCCTGCGTATCGCACAGGGGTTTTTATTTGCGGTAATCCTCCTGTGTTTTGCACAGGGGGTTTATTTGCGGTAATGATCAGCGATCCTCTTCACAGCCTCTGTCACATCCGACACATCACTGTCTGTCATGGAATAGAAAAGGGGAAGGGTTATCATTTCCCTGTAGATCTTTTCAGCCTCGGGGCAGAGCCCGGGGGCATACCCCAGATGTCTGTAATAGGGGTGAAGATACACAGGAATATAGTGGACGTTGGGGATTATGTTTTCTTTTACCAGTGCGTCGAAGAAGCCTGCCCTGTCGATCTCAAAAGCCCCCTCCTGCACCCTTATCACATACAGATGGCGGGCGGTATCGGACTCGGGGATCTCCTGCTGCACAGTGATCCCGGGGATCTTTGAAAAGGCTTCGTCGTACATCCTGACGATCTCCTGCCTGCGGGCTTTAAACTCCGGGAGCTTGTCCAGCTGGCTGGAAATAAGGGCTGCCTGGATGTCGGTCATCCTGTAGTTCATGGAGAGCCCTGTCTGTTCGTAATACCAGGGCCCCTCGGACTCGCCTTCCATAAAGGTCCTGTCCCTGGTTATCCCGTGGGATCTGTAGAGAAGAGCCTTTGAATACACCTCAGGATCATTGGTGGTTATGGCTCCCCCTTCCCCGCCGGTCACCACCTTCACCGGATGGAATGAAAATGTGGTGACATCCGCAACTGACCCCACAGCCCCCAGGCCTTTATAGACAGTGCCTATGGAATGGGCTGCGTCCTCTATGAGTTTCAGGGAGTGTTTCCTGCATATGTCCAGAAGCTCCGGCAGGGGAGACGCCTGCCCGCCGTAATCCACGGTGATCACAGCCTTTGTCTTTTCTGTTATCTTTTCCTCCACCTTCTTTGGATCCAGCAGATAGGTCTTCGGATCCACATCGGCAAATACAGGGGTCCCTCCGCAGTACAACACACAGTTTGAGCTTGCGGCAAAGGTTATGGGAGGCACTATGACCTCGTCCCCCTCTCCTATCCCGAGGGCCATGCATACGATATGGAGGGCGGATGTGCCATTGCTGCAGGCTGCCGCATATTTGGCTCCGGTGATTTTTTTGAGTTTCTCTTCCATCCGGTCTATGGCGGGACCGCAGGTCAGATAATCGCTCTTAAGCACATCAGTCACAGCCTTTATATCCGCATCGTCTATGTACTGGTGCGCATAATATATCTTATTTTCCCTTATGGGCGTTCCGCCTGCTATGGCGGGAATGTTATCATCCAATTTAAATCCTCCTCAACAGAGGCGTTCCTGCCCCTGAAAGCCTCTTTAATAGGCGTTCTTGTCCCTGAACACCTTGAACACCGTGAGGAAAATGATCCTCAGATCCAGGCTGAATGTCCAATTCTCAATGTAATAGATATCGTACTCGATACGGCGTTTGATGGAAGTGTCACCCCGGTATCCGTTTATCTGAGCCCAGCCCGTAAGCCCCGGGCGCACCTGGTGTTTCACCATGTACCTGGGGATCTCCTCCTTGAACCTGTCCACGAACTGGGGTCTCTCAGGTCTGGGACCCACGACGCTCATTTCCCCCTTCAGCACATTGAAGAACTGGGGAAGTTCGTCTATGCTGGTCCTTCTCATGAACCTGCCGGCCCGGGTCACCCTGGGATCATCCCTGGTGGTCCAGCCCTTCTTTTCAACCTCCTCAGACACCACCTTCATGGTCCTGAACTTGTACATCATAAAGGGCTTGTTGTGAAGGCCTATCCTCTCCTGCTTGAAGATGATACCTCCGGGTCCGGAGTGCCTGACTGCGATGGCCGCCACCAGCATCACAGGGGATGTGAGTATAATGGCCAGCAGGGAGAACACGATATCAAAGACCCTCTTTACCAGGGCGTTGAAAGCATTGGTCAGGGGCACATACCTGATGCTGATAACAGGCAGTCCCATAAGGTCCTCTGTGTAGGGATTGCTGGGGAAGAGTGAGCCGTAATCCGGGATGAACTTCGTATGTATCCCCGACTTTTCACACATGGATACTATGGAATCCAGCCTGGGATAGTCCTGGAGGGACAGGGTCACTGCGATCTCATCCAAATGGTTTTCCGGCAGAATGTACTGGAGATTTGCAATGGTGCCCAGGACCTTTACCCCCTTGTACAGGGTACCTGCGGGCACGTGGTCGTCCAGTATACCCCTCACCACATATCCCCATTCGGGGCTGGCATCTATCCTGGATATATAGCCCTCCGCCGCCCTGGAATAACCCACCAGCAGGATCTCCCGCCTGTTGGGGCTCTTCATGACCATGGAGGCTATTATCTTGTTCCCGAAGGCGTGTATAACGGTGAGGATGATGATATTCAGCACATAGAAGATGAATATCATGGACCTGGAGAAATGGATCTGCTTTACGGCGTAGAGAACTATGATAAAAAGGGCCAGTCCTATGGTGTTGGCCCAGATGATGCTCAGGAAATAATGTCCCCTTGAATGTTCCTTTTTCTGGGAATAGAGACCTGAGAAATAATACAAAAGCGTATAGCCCGGCACTATAAAGTACAGGGCAGTCATATACACCGACATGGGCAGGGCGATCACGTTGGGGTCCTCGGTCATAAATATGCCGCGGAACTTCAGAAACCATGACAGCACATATATAAGGACTGTGGCCACAATGTCCACGGTCAGCTTTATAACGCTTATGTATCTCTGATTATCCTTTATCATCTCAGACCCTTCTCCTGGGGATCGCAGCTATCATCTGCCCCTCCAGGATCAGTTCATTCTTAAGTCTCCCGGCAAAGCCAAGGTTTTTCCCTGCGCTGAAGTATATATCATTTCTGTCCGTGCGGGCCAAAAGCACTGCCCCCTCGAAAAGCCCCTTGAGATAATCCCTCCAGAGCCCCTGTCTCGCGTAGAAACAGATCTTCAGCGCAAACCCCAGAACGCAGGGGATGAAATTCAAAAATTTCTGCCAGGCCGTCATATTCTTTGCAATGACAAAAAGGCTGTTCCTGGCAGACTGCTCAGCCTTGAAGGTGTTGTATCTGGAGCCGGAGGATGCAGATCCCACATGCCAGGCCAGTGCGCTGTTAAGGCACATATTGGCGTAACCTTCCTTGGCTGCCCTCCAGCCTATATCCGTGTCCTCCAAATATGCAAAATGCCTCTCATCCATGCCCCCCAGGGACTCCCACACATCCCTTCTGTACATGGCAGCGCAGGCGCAGCAGGAAAACACTCTGACTGCTCCCTTCTGTATGCACTCCCCCCGGTCAGTCCTCAGCCCCTTTTCCGGGCAATAAGCCCAGCCCATGGCGCTGTACCGATCGCCGGAATCATCTGTCACATCCGGATCTTTTACAGTCATCACCCTGGCCTGACAGGAGAAAACCTTCTCGTTGTCATCCATAAAGCGCTCCAGTTTCCCGATACAGTCAGGGGAAATAAAGGCGTCGTTGTTCAAAAGAAACACATACTCAGTCTGAGCGGCTTTTACTCCCTGATTCACTGCCCTGCAAAAGCCTGTGTTGCTCTTATTTTCAAGCAATGTCACACCGGGGAATTCCTCCCTTATAACCTTAAGGCTGTTGTCCGCAGAGCCGTTGTCAACGACTATTACATCGCACCGGGTGTGATCTATGCTGCCAAGGCATTTCCTTATGTACTTCTCCCCGTTCAGGTTGGGGATCACAACTGTAGTCTTTTTCAATATCTGTCTCTCCGGAAAGACTCAGGCTGTATCTTTAAAGTCTGCCTTTCACTGCAGGGAGATCGGGATCATATACCACAGTATAACCTTTATCCCTGGCAAGCCTGCATATCTTCTCACTCCGAGCCCCTGTATCACTGTCATCCGCCTCCCTTAAGAGATGGCGGAGACCCGGGGCGATCTTCATATTTCGCACGTCACCGTAGGATATGTCCTGGCGGGTGTCAAACCGGTTGAGCCTTCCGCTGAAACACCCCGGCATGCCGCTGAACATTTCCTCCCCTTCCAGGGATCCCATGTGGGCGCACATCCTGCCAAGCGGATCCAGCACCCGTCCGCACACTATCCCCACGTCATTTCTTGCGGCGAAGATGTCCGGTTCGTACCTGCTCCTGTAAAAGCCCAGATGCATGGAATGGCTTACATCAGCCTTGATACCCATGGCCTTGTAAAAATCCTCCAGCGCCCTCTTTCCCGCATCGTAAGCCCAGCTCTTGGCAGAGGAATCCCCCGCCGTAGACCCTTTGTGGACTCTCCAATGATAAGCCACCGTGCTGTCATGTACGGCAAACCTTCTCATATCGGAAACAGAAAGTCCCTTATCCATCATCTGTCCCAGGATCCTTAACAGCAGATCGTAATCCTGTGCTCCGTCGAATTCCGGTCTGAAGGGAAATCCTTCAACCTTGTCTCTCCTTATGGTGAGCCCGTGGCATATATAGTTGTTGCACAAAAGCATGTCGGGATTGAATCCCGGCTTGTCGTTCAGATCGAAAAAAACCTTCCCCGACCTGTCGGTCTTGTCCTCGTCACAGTATACAAGGAATGCGTCCTTGTGTTTCCTTATGGCGGACACTGCAGCGTAAAGGGCATCCGGAGACAGCAGATCATCGTGATCCAAAAACTGAAACCAGTCGCCGGATGCATAGGTCACAGCCCGGTTCAGATTTCCTGATATGCCCTCATTTTTCTCAAGTTTCACATACTTAAGGGACCCGGGGGTGAATCCATCCCCCTCCGGTCTCTTCATCACCTTGCGGTTTAAGGCTCTGTCGCATATAAGGCTCACAACATCGTCATCCCCTGCATCGGCCACTATCAGCTCATACCAGCAGTAGGTCTGGGCGGCGACACTCTTTATCAGCTGCACCAGACAATGCCTGTCGGTATTATAGGCGGGTACGACAATGCTTATCTTTACGATCTCATCTTCTTCAAGATTCCGGGAGCGTTCGCGCTGTTCCCTTATCTCCAGCTGAAGGGGCGGGATGTAGTCATAATGATCCCGTGCCTTCAGAGTCACCCTCTCCGCGACGGAAAACACCGTCTCGGAGAGGCCGTTCCTCTTAAGATACCGAAATGTCCTGGAAAGATCGTTCCTGAGTGATTCAGGTTTCACCGATTCTCTCCTTTACCGCAGCCGTGAGCAGTTCCACCTTCTTTTGTGAATCCTCAAGGCTGGTGCCCTTGACGCCCATGTAGAACTTGATCTTGGGTTCCGTGCCCGAAGGCCTTGCGCAGCACCATGCGTCGTCCGTAAGGTCAAAATACAGCACATTGGACTCGGGAAGCCCTGTCTTTCCGGTTTCCCCGGTCTTCAGATCAAGCACCGTGTCTTTCTTGTAGTCCCTGAAGGTCAGCACATCCCAGTCCCCAAACTTCTTGGGGGGATCGTTCCTGAGCCCGTCCATAAGGGCTGCGATCTTCTCTGCCCCGGTGACGCCCTCCATGGTCACGGAGTACTGGGTCTCCCTGTAATAGCCATATTTTTCATAGAGCTTTATCATCTGATCCCAGAGGGTCATGTTGTTCTTCCTGGCAAATGCCGCAGCTTCGCAGAGCATCATAACCGCCACGATGGCGTCCTTGTCCCTGGCGTGGGTCCCGGGAAGACAGCCGTAACTCTCCTCCAGGCCGAAGACGTAATTGTATGAATTGTCCCTCTCAAACCACTTGATCTGCTCTCCGATGTACTTGAAGCCTGTGAGCACCTCCACATAATGGAGGCCGTAATCCTTTGCTATGGCGGCAGCCATATTGGTGGTGACTATGGTGGTGACAAAGGCGGGGTTCTTGGGCATGGTGCCGGTGGCAGTCCTCTCCCTCAGGATGTATTCCCCTATTATCATACCGGACATATTGCCGGTGAAGGCCATGTACTCCCCGGTGGCTGAATCCTTGGCATATATGCCCAGCCTGTCCGCATCCGGGTCTGTTGCCAGCACAAGATCCGCATCCTTTTCCTTTGCAAGCTTCAATGCCAGTTCAAAGGCCTTGGGATCTTCGGGGTTGGGATAATCAAGGGTTGTGAATTCGGGATCCGGATCTTCCTGCTCAGGCACCACATAGAGATTCTTGTATCCAAGTTCTGTCAGTATCCTGCGCACGGGCTCCATACCGGTGCCGTGGAAGGGGGTGTATACGATCTTCAGCTCATCCGCCTGCTCTTTTATGATCTCGGGGTGGATCATCTGCTTTTTCAGCTCCACCATATAGAGATCGTCTATATCCTTGCCTATGACATTGTAAAGGCCTGCTTTTTTGGCCTCTTCCTTGTCCATGGTGAGAACGTCGGCGTAATCCGTCACTGCCCTCACTTCGTCTATGATCTCCTTGTCCAGAGGTGATGTGATCTGGGCGCCGTCTTCCCAGTAGCACTTGTACCCGTTGTACTGGGGACGGTTATGGCTTGCGGTGATCATTATCCCCGCGGTGCACTTAAGGCTCCTGACTGCAAATGAAAGCTCGGGAGTAGGTCTCAGGCTCTCAAACACGTAAGCCTTTATTCCGTTGGCGTTCAGGCAGAGCGCCGCCTCGTCTGCAAATTCCGGAGACATCCTCCTGGAATCATAGGAAATAGCCACTCCCTTGTCCTTTGCCCCCTGCTTGATGATGAAGTTTGCAAGTCCCTGGGTGGTCTTTCTGACGGTATAAACATTCATACGGTTGGTACCTGCTCCTATGACCCCGCGGAGCCCCCCGGTTCCGAATTCAAGATCTTTATAGAAACGGTCCTCGACTTCAGCCTTGTCGTCCTTGATGGCGAGAAGTTCCTTTTTCGTATCCTCATCGAAATAAGGATTGCTCACCCACTGGTTATAATTTTCCTGATACCCCATTACTGCACCTCCTTATATTTAAGTATGTCTTAACAGTATACCACAATAAGGTGAATTCTGCCCCGGATCATCTGAGGGAGAAATCACTCCTGTCGAGGGAGAAATTCACGTTGTAATAGGGATCTCCCTTTTCCAGGATCTCCTTCCACCGTTCCCTGAAAAGGGCTGACTCCCTGTTGTAGCGCTCTGCCCTCTCCCCCTCCATATCATTCCCCCTGGAAGCGGATTCGTAGTGGAACAGTTCCGCAAAGGGGGTCCACACGTTCACAAGCCCCTTTTCCCTGAGCCTGAGACAGAAGTCCACATCGTTTAAGGCTATGGCAAATTTCTGATCCAGCCCCCCCACTTCCTCGTAAAGGGATTTTTTCACCATCAGGCAGGCGGCGGTGACCGCAGAAAAGTTCTGGACATAGCAAAGCCTGCCCATATAACCCAGGTTCTCCTGTCCCACCCTGTAGTGCACATGGCCTGCAGTCCTGTGGGCGCCGAGCCCGATCACCACTCCCGCGTGCTGGATGGTGTAGTCCGGGTAATAAAGCTTTGCCCCAACTGCCCCCACATCCGGTCTCTGGGCGTACATGAGCAGTTCCTCTATCCAGTCGGGGGTTATGACCTCCGTGTCGTTATTTAAGAGCAGGATGTATTCTCCCGAGGCCTCAGACACCGCCTCGTTATTGAGCCTTGGGTAATTAAAGTCCCCGTCATCCCGAAGTATCCTTACATTTTCCTTCTTTTCAAGTTCTCTGTAGAGTTCCTTTGTCTCCTCCTGCACTGAGCCGTTGTCCATTATCAGGATCTCAAAGCAGTCGTAGGTGCTCCTCTCCAGAATGGACCTTACGCAGCGCCCCGTATCCTCCGCCCGGTCCCTGGCGGGGATCACGATGGAGACCATGGGTCTTCCCTTTATCTCGTACCGGATCCTGAATATGGTCTCAAAAGCCTTGGTGGATGTGATCTCAAAGTTCCTGAAACCGGCCTTTGTCAGATGATCTGACACTGCCCCCTTTGCAGCCGCAATGGCATAGCTTTTTGCATTTATGTCCGCTGCAGTGGATCCTTTATGGGATCTCCAGTAGTACATGAGTTTTGGCACATGCACTATGTGCTCTGCCCTGGCTGTGAGCCTGAGTATCATATCGTGGTCCTGGCTCCCGTCAAATCTGGGTCTGAAGAGTTCTTCACCCTCCAGCAGGCTTTTTTTGAACACACTGAAATGACATATATAGTTGTTGGCCCGGAGATTGTCTATTGCAAAGTCCGGTTTGAAATGCATGGTGATCATATTGTCCACGCTGTTTCCGTGGAATGTGGTCTCGTCACAGTAGAGATAGTCTGCCCCTTCCCTCTCTATGACATCCATGTACTGATAGAGCACATCCGGATGGAGGATATCATCGTGGTCAAAAAGCCCTGCGTACTCTCCCGTTGCCATTTTCAGGCATTCATTTGTGTTCCCGGATATCCCCTGATTCTTCTCAAGCTTTTTGTAGCAGATCCGGCTATCCTTTGCCGCGTACTCCCTGCATATGTCGCCTACTTTTCCGTGAGCGCTGTCAGACCCGTCTGCCAGGCACAGTTGCCACCCGCCGTAGGTCTGCCAGAGGACTGATTCTATCATTTCCCTCAGGAATTTTTCCGGTGTGTTGTACAGGGGCACCAGGATGGATACGGTTATGGCATTCTTGAATTTTCTCTCAGAGTGCTCTTTCCTGACAGCCTCATCCGGGTAGGAGCTCACGCCGTAGCTCTTTCTCACGCTGATCTCATGCTTCTTGGAGGCCAGCTTTCTGAGAAAGCCCTTTACGCTTCCGTATCTCGCAACCCTGTCCTTCTGTCTCTGAGCCCAGTGGTACACGCTTCTCATGGGTCCCGTCATCTTCCAGAGTTTCCCGGTCTTTATGGCCTCCAGGGTCATGAGTTTCCTGTCCAGCAAAAGGGCCGCGTCCTCGTACTCCCGGCGGACCTTCTCTCCCCTTTCCTTCTCTTCCCTGTACTCCAGAAGGGCTTTTTCGAGATTTGGATCGCCGCTCATAAAGTAACCTCCCTGTCAGACCATGTCACATAGACCAGGCCCTCTGCTTTCAGACTGAGTCCCACATTGTAGGTTCCCTTTGGAACATCCCCGGGGGAAATCCTTGCGGTAAATGCCGTGAGTCCGCAATTCTGCATGGAATCAAGCGCCCGGTAAACATCCTTCCTGTACCTGGGAAATGCTCTGAAAGCCAGAGTATGTCCCTGGGTATCCCTCAGAAGCACAGTCTTTTCAAAGTCGGAATTGTCCCTGTCGGGCACATAGGCCCAGCCTTCAACCAAAACGGATACGGGGACCGCGGGGTCGGGGTCTTTTTTAAGCACTGCCCTGTCCACAGTGAGTTTCATGCCCTCATGAACCTGACCTTCGGGGGCCGATGCCCTCTTTGACAAAAGTTTTTTGTCATTCCATTCAAAATCCCCCCGAACCTCGTAGTAAACCGTGTCCTGGGACAGGAAGGGGCTGTAAAATGGATCTCTTCCCTTGAAATCCGCATGTTTACTGTAAAGACGCTGTTCCTCGGAGTACAGCCTGTCTGTTTTTTCCGGATCCGCATCGTCCGCTCCCCGGGAGAGTGACTCGTCATGCCACATGACGGAATCGTTCCTCAGCACATTGAAATAACCCATCTCAGTCAGGGTCATGCACAGGTCTATGTCATTGTAGGCAACTGCCAGTTCCTCGTCGAAACCGCAGGCTTTGTCAAACACTTCCCTTCTAATCATCATGCATGCCCCTGTCACCGCAAGGACATTCCTGTCATACCTGTTCACCCCATGGTAATAAGAGCGTTCATCCGTGAGGGTAGCCAGCTTATGGGAGGGACCTATGGCCATATTGGTGACTCCTGCGTGCTGTATCAGGTCTGTCCCCTCATACAGGAGCCTGGCTCCCGCTGCCCCGGTCCAAGGCCTTAGCGTCTGACAGGCCAGATTTCTCATCCAGTCCTTTTCGATGACCTCAGTGTCATCATTTAAAAATAACAGTAGTTCTCCTCTGGACTTTTCCGCTCCAAGATTGCAGGAATGGGAGAAGTTAAATTCTGATTTAAAATATATATAGTTGAAATCATATATCTCCGACAGGTGTTCATATGCCTTCCGGCCCATATCAGTACTGCCGTTGTCCACTACGATTATTTCATAACTACTGTAATCTGTTCCGGTCCTTATGGACGCCACAGCCCTTTCCAGGATATCCGGATGATCCTTTGAGGGAATGATCACAGACACCAAAGGCCAGGGTCCCTGAGGCTCATATAATGCATGGGTTATAAGGGGGTCCTGGGCGGGTTTGAAGGACACCCCGGTCCCTGTTTCACGAAAGATCTTCTCTTTTATCCCGGAGAGATCCGGGTGGGCGCCAAATTCCCGAAAGCCCCGGACACTGCCGGAGAGCACCTCGGGGATATACCCCATGGTCTTCACTCCCTTTGTGAGGAGGAGCCTTAAGAGAAGTACATATATGTTCTGAACAGGATCCCATTCAGCCTCCCAGGGAAGATCCCTGCAGGCCTCCTCCCGGACCATGACGCAGGCCCCGGTATACATAAATGAGATGAGGGTGTCGGGGGAAGGCCCGGGTTTGAACACAGGGTCAGAACCGATCCCACGCCCGGGGTCAAAGCGGTCCTCATCCCAGTAGACAAAGGAACAGTCAGGTTCACCATCCATAAAGGCGGTCATCCTGTGTTCCGCATTTTCAGTGACATATGTGTCCTCAGGCAGGAAGAGTATGTATTTTCTGCCCTCCGACTCCGCGAGGGGATTTATCCCCGAACACCCTGCAAGGCTTACCACCCTGATCTCATCCGTGTCACAGGGGATGTGGCGGGGTGTGAGGGCATGGCTTTCCTTCAGGGATTCGTAAGGATTTGTCTGCCGGTGGAATTCCCTTTCGTATTCCGGTGAGGATGGGGATCTGAGCTCTTTGGACAGAGTTTTCCCGGTATCCCTGTCCTCATTTACGGGCAGGGAGTCCTTTGATCTCCCCCCTCCCGTCAAAAATCTGAGAGCCCTGTAAACCGGGTTCTTCTCTATCTTTGCGATCTTTCTGTCCGTCTCCTCTGCTGCGGATCTCAGGGCAGCGGCATCCGCGGCCTTTCTGTTGTTCTCGGACCTTATGGCGGCAGAAAGCCTTTTATAATAACCGTCCCATCCTTCCATCGCCATCAGAATATACCTCTCTTTACCCTGACTCCGGAGAGGGCCTCCGCAATGCCTTCTGTCAGATGAGATGCCTCAGCTTCAAATATGAGGGTTCCCCCGGGAAGCCCTGTCCTGTCCAGATCAAATTCTATCCAGGGATCCTCTGTGTCAAAGGCATAGAGCCCCGGTGACAGCTTAAGCCCGTTTGACCTTATCTCCTTGTCCGTGATCTCCCTGCCCATAAAGCTCAGTGTCCCTATCTTAAGGATGCATCTGTAGGAACAGGGGTCCACCCTGAGAGCCCTTCTGCCGGAGGGCACTTCATAATTGATATGGGCATCCTCAAATCTCACAGTCTCCTCTTCATTGAAACCGTGTCCTGTATCCTCGTAGACCACAGCTTCATTTCTGAGGTTCTCCCCGGTCTTCAGGTCAGACGCGGTATAGATGCGGTTTCCGATGCGCTCCCTTATCTCTCCCAGGGTCAGCCTGTTTCCCGTGACCTTCTTCTGGAAAGCCAGTTCTCCCCTTCTGATCTCATCCATGCGTTTCTGGGTTATGCCCAGTTCCTCGATCAGATCGTCCACGCCGGGGATCACCGAATCCTCGGGCTGGGTCAGGGCAAAGCAGTACAGAGCCCTGAAAGCCACATCCATCACGGGAACGTTTTCATTGTCGGTCCATTCGTAATCGATGGCAGTCCAGTTGTCCCCGTCCACCATGATGTTTGAAAACAGAAGGTCCGAATCCGTGATCTCGCAGTTGTCATCTCCATAGGAAATGAGCTTCACATATCTGTGAAAGAGCTTTCGTATCAGCAGCTCATCCCCTGCGGACACGGCGTCGCTCATAAGCCTTGCAAGGGTTGTGCCTTTGCAGTGCTCAAATCTCACGCCTCTTCCCTCCGCATCCTTTGTACAGGGGCAGAGTTTCAGACCTCCCCCTTCGTATCTGTCCCTGAGAGCGGGATAGACCTCCGCCATCTGTTCCACATGGGAACGGGCTTCCTCGGTCAGGGGTGCTTTCAGGACATAGTGTTCATTTTCCTTCAGGTGCTCCTCGGTCTTTATCCTGTATTCGGGAGCTCTCTCCCCGGAATACCTGACATAGACCGTATCCGGTTCGGGTCCTGTCAGCACCATGAAGGAGTTTGAGAACTCCCGAAAGAGCCCGTCGGAAATAAGGGCGTCAAAGGCTTTCCCCTCGTCGAAGAGCAGCAGCCTGTCCATGTCAAAGTTTCTGATATTGTCGCAGAGTTCACCCCTGAGAGGCAGCCTTCTGTCGCTGTACAGTTCCCTCATGAATTTATAATCGGGATAGGGGTAGTAAAATGAGAGCTCATCCTCTGAGAATCCCGCGCTTTCAAAGATCCCTTTCAGAGAACCCCGGGAGAATGTCACCGCAGGCTCATTCCCGGTATAGCCTTCGATCCCTGCAAAATAGCGGGCTACATGATCTTCACGGCATCCTGCGAAATACTTGAGCCCCAGTCTGTTTTCTATGGCTGTGGCCATGCGGCCTCCGGGGGCGAGATGCTTTTTCAGGAGTTTCAGCAGGGTCACATAAGGGTCCCTATCATCCACATAGGAACCTGCATACTCCAGAACTCCTGTCAGTATGATCCAGTCGTAGTCACAGGGGAGGGAGGGTTCTGTGTCCGTGAAATTCCCCACATATATGACGATATTGTCCCTGTCGGCGTGCCTGTAGGCGTTTATCCTGCTGCGTTTGAGAGACAGCTCCGCACAGTCCACTTTTGCGGCCTTTTTTGACAGCATGCCGGTTACGGCGCCGCATCCTGCGCCCACTTCCAAAACCTTCTGGTCCTTCTGTATGGGAAGCCATTCCACGATGTTCTCTCTCTCCTTTGAAAGGTGATAGAGAACGGGCCAGTTCTTCTTTTCCTCTATGATCTCCGGATATTCCGGCTCCGCATACTTCTTTGCGATGGAGAGGATCTCATCCTCCACCTCCCCGTCACAGTATCTGTCATCCCCGCTATATTTGGAGATATCTACGATGACGGAACCGATCTCTTCCTTCGTCTTAGGTTCAGGTTTTTTTATCTTTCCCATTTTCCTTCCTGACTGATATCTCTGAATCCATATCATAAAAACCGACGGTATCTTTGTCTGACACCACTGTCACATTCAGGGCATCGTAGAGTCTGTGATAGACTGTAAAGGTCTCTCCCTCATACCCGGTACACCCGAAGGACAGCAGGTACTCTCCCCCCTGCAGGCTCATGACCTGGGTGAAGGTGACCTCCAGACTGTCGCCTGCGCGGACCGGCTCCAGAAACGCTTTTTCAAACATGGTATTTGTGCCGGTGATCTCCGTGCCACGCACATTCTTAAAGGTAAATGCAAAGATGGGGCATTCGATATCCCCGGTGATATCCACTTTCATGTGTATGGTGAATCTGGTGCCCTTTATGACAGCCTTTGCCCTGACGCCGTTTTCATCGGTGACAAAGGTCTCGGTTATCTGGGCCTTCATGGATCCGTACTCCAGGGTTTCCGGATTCTGCCGGGAAGCACGGGCGGCAGCGGCTCTTATATCGCTGTCGTCAGCAAGCCTGGTCCCCGGTTCCGGCAGTTCATACTGTCCCACCAGCACTCTCTTGTAATCGTCTATCATCTGCTTGGGAAGTCCCTCCCCAAGTTTCACGCCGTCGTTTAACAGCATCACCCTGTCGCAGTATTTGGCGATGCTTGAGAGATCGTGGCTCACAAAGATTATGGTCTTTCCCTGCTGCCTGAACTCCTCGAATTTGTGGTAGCACTTGGCCTGAAAGAACACATCCCCCACGGACAGCGCTTCGTCCACTATGAGTATCTCCGGGTCGATATTTATGGCGAGAGCGAAGGCCAGTCTCACGAACATACCGCTTGAATAGGTCTTCACCGGCTGGTGCACGTAATCCCCTATGTCTGCAAATTCCAGTATGGATTCCAGCCTCTCGTCTATCTCCCTGTCAGTGAAGCCCGTCATGGCGCCGTTCAGGTAGATATTTTCAAGCCCGGTGTACTCCATATTGAAGCCGGCCCCCAGTTCCAGCAGGGCCGATATCCTGCCGTTCACGGTGACAGTGCCTCTGGTGGGGCTCAGCACCCCGGTTATGATCTTCAGTATGGTGGATTTTCCGGAACCGTTCTTTCCTATGATCCCTATGCTCTCCCCACGGTAAACTGTCAGGTTCACATCTTTCAGGGCTTCGTGGAGTGTGTGACGGCTCTTTTTGGAGAGCCCCAAAGCCTCCACCAGGCGGTCGGAGGGCTTGTTGTAGAGCATGTATTCCTTTGAGAGGTCCCTGACCTCTATGGCGATCTCTTTTTCACTCATAACACATCTGCAAAATGAGGCTTAAGCCTCTTGAACAGTCTCCGGTTCACAAACAAAAGGAAAAGGGTAAGTCCCCAGAAATAAAGATTCCTGCTGCCAAGTTCCCAGAACCACTTGCCCTCAAAGGATGCGGTCCTGTATCCCATGACTATATAGGCAAAGGGGTTCAGATAGGTTATGATGCCGGCGATCTTTCCCGTGGTCCCATCTCCCACCATGGAGACATCCCAGAGTATGGGAGTGCCCCACATAAGGAGCTGGAGAAGGATGCTGACTATCTGCTGGAGATCCCTGAAAAACACCACCACCGCCGCATTGAAATAAGACAGGGCCAGAGACAGCACTGCCGCGGCAAAACTGTAATATACGATCTGTATCATGGTGGGAAAGGCTTTGCAGCCTGTGACAAAGAAAAGGATCAGGTATACTCCCACAAAGATCAGGTGGGTGTAGACTGCCCCCATCACTTTGATGAGAGGCAGGGTGTCTATGTCAAACACCACCTTCTTTACCAGATAACTGTAATCCAGAAGGGCCATAAGCCCCGAATTCAGTGATTCGCTTATAAAGAACCAGGGCACAAGTCCCGCCGTGAGCCAGGCGACATAGGTCACCCGTCCCCCCTCCTCCGTGATGGGGGGCACCGCGCCGAATATCCTGTCAAAGACTACATAATACATGGCAACGGTCACCACAGGCTGGGCAAGGGCCCATATCCTGCCCAGGTAAGACCCGGCATATTTTTTCCTGAAATCGTTGGCGGATAGCCTGGCGATCAGGGCCCAACGCTTACTGTCCATGACCTCAGGTAAAAGTATCCTTAAAGGACGCCCATTTGGTATCCCGCTCAGAAAGAGTCACTTTCATATCCTCTGAGAGAGGCCACTCCACCCCTATGTCGGGGTCATTGTACATAAAGCCCCCTTCATCGCCGGGATGGTAAAAATCCGAACACTTGTAGACAAACTCGGCAAAATCAGACAGCACCAGAAAACCGTGGGCAAAATTCTTGGGGATCAAAAACTGCTTTTTGTTGGCTGCAGAAAGTTTGACTCCGTACCACTTGCCAAAGGTGGGGGATCCCTTTCTGATATCCACCGCCACATCGAAGACCTCTCCGCTTATGACCCTCACCAGCTTGTCCTGGGGATGCTCCTTCTGGAAATGAAGGCCTCTCAGCACGCCCCGGACAGACGCCGACTGGTTGTCCTGGACGAAGTCTATGTGGATCCCCGCCTCCTCCATATCGCGCTGATTGTATGTCTCAGAGAAATATCCCCTGTTGTCGTATATGACCCTGGGGGTGATCACCTTAAGTCCCTCAATCTCGCAAGTCTGTACTTCAATCTTTCCCATTTGCCCCCATCTCCTTTCCGTATTTTTGTGGTCCCTCCGGGGGTTCACCCGGCTTTTCACCCATATCTCCGGGCTCTCCCGGAGGTTCTTCCCGAGAAGAATCTCTGTCCTTGTCAGAGGTTTTGTCCCCATCCGGCCCGTTTCCGTCTCCCGCCGGGGCATTCATTTTCCCCTTCGCCTCTGTTTCACTTTCCGAAGTCTCCGACTCCTTTTCTCCGGACTCCCCGGTCTCTTCAGCGTCCGGGATCACGTGGGTGTAGCCTTCGGTGCCCTCCTCAGGGGCTCCTGAGATCACTTCCACCAGGGGAAGGGTGGTCTCTTCGTCAAAAAAAGTCTCGTCGTAAAGAAAGCCTTCCAGGTCGTATCCCACCTGCCCCGGCGGCAGGGATTCCCCTCCGGTCTGTGAAGGCTGCTTTCCTCTGCCCCATCCAAGGCTGTCCATGTTTGTCAGCAGCACCACAGCGATCACCAGAACGATGAAGGCTGCGCATATCCCGAACATGGCGGTTTTAAATGTGGAATGATCCCTCACTTCTTTTCCACGCCATCAAAGGGTGCCTTCGGCGATGCCCTTCAGATACTGACCGTAATTGGTCTTCATAAGAGGCTCTGCCAGTTTCAAAAGCTGTTCCTTGTCGATGTAGCCCATCTTGTAGGCAATCTCTTCGATGCAGGATATATAAAGCCCCTGTCTCTTTTCAAAGGCGGCCACGAAATCCGCAGCGTCCAGAAGACTGTCGTGGCTTCCCGTATCCAGCCATGCAAAGCCTCTGCCCAGGGGTTCCACCAGCAGGTCTCCCCTCCTCAGGTATTCATTGTTCACGGATGTGATCTCCAGTTCTCCCCTGGCTGAGGGTTTTATATTCTCGGCTATCGACACCACATCATTGTCATAGAAATAAAGACCCGGCACGGCGTAATTGCTCTTGGGTTTCTCAGGTTTCTCCTCCAGTGAGAGCACCCGCCCCTCTTCATCGAATTCAACCACTCCGTACTCTTTGGGATCCTTCACGTAATAGCCGAAAATGGTGGCTCCCTTTTCCCTGGCGGCAGCCCTTCTGAGGACCTTGGAAAAGCTCTGTCCGTAAAAGATATTGTCCCCAAGAACCAGCGCCACAGAGTCCTGTCCGATGAAAGACTTCCCAACGAGGAAAGCATCCGCAAGTCCTCTGGGCTCAGTCTGCACTGCATAAGAAATGGAAAGTCCCAGTTCTTCACCTGTGCCGAAGAGGTCCTCAAACACGGTTATGTCCCGGGGCGTTGATATTATCAGTATCTCCCTTATCCCTGCAAGCATCAGGGTGGAAAGGGGATAATAGATCATCGGCTTGTCGTAAACGGGCATGATCTGCTTGGATACAGCCCTTGTAAGAGGGTACAGCCTGGTGCCTGAACCTCCTGCAAGTATTATTCCTTTCATTTACCGAGCCTCCTTTCAGTCCGATATTTAATCATACAACCTGTAATGTGTTTCCGTCAATTCCGGGTCGCTGTGCCATACCTCCCGCCAACATAAGTCCTTATACCCGGTTTCCTGTCATTCCGGCACGGTGCATATGTCATCCCTGTCGTACCCCTCAGGATCCGGATCTTCTGTTGCACCTGTCAGGATAGTCTGTCTTTCCCACCGCACCCTTCAGGGTCACATTGCTTCCCTGTCGCCTCTGTCAGGATCCGGGGTTTGCAAAGCCCACTCCTTCAGTCGTGCATCTTCACGATCCAGATATCATTTATCTTCTTCACGCAGGTGCTGTCAGGCCACACTCCCATGTCCTTGTACTCCCGGGTGGCCTCGATGGCAAGCCCTTCCTCATCCATCACCAGATCGTAATCGATCCCCAGATAGGTCCTGATAAACTGCCTCCTGACGCCTGAGGTATACAGGCCGTGCTCCGCAGTCACCCCGTCCAGGTCGGTGAACCTGTCCATATCCAGCTCATAGGAGGAAAGTATATTCTTTTCCGGCCACCAGTCCCCGCAGATCAGGATCTTGTCCCCGTACTGAAAGCCGTCCTGGGCTTCCAGCCTCACCATTATCCTGTTGTAGAGGCCCTGCAGTCTCTCCATGGCTATGGATGAGCGGAAATAAGCGCTTCCCGCAACCACCGAGTACTGATAGGAGCAGAGGATCACCGAGGCTGTGAAAAGGCAGCACATGGTGACCAGTATCCTGTTTTTCACAGAGGAACCTCTCCATCTGTAAAAGAGGGTTTTGGGGAAATGAGTGATCTCAATTTCAGTGTCGGGAGTGGTGCTTCCGGGCTTTGACGCCCTTATTACCACTGTATTCTCCGGAGACTTGTGCTTCAGGATCTCCACAGGTCCCGGCTTCAGAGTCTTCAGGAGCTCCGGCACATTCAGCATCCTGTCCCTGAGCACTGCCCCGGGCAGGGAGAAAATAAGCACGTAGGGATAGATCATTATGGTGGAGGCCTTGGACACCCCGGGGGCCATTATATATACGCCTCCAACCGCCAGGGGCACAAGGAAAAGGCAGAACAGAAACAGGACAGTCTCCGGCACTCCTCTGCCATCCCTTCTCTTCCTGTCCGCAAAGAAAAAGAAAACAGGAATGCCGAATGCGGTCACTGTCATCACCTGCATAAAGGCAAGTGTCCAGGGACCTATGTAGGAATCCGGGGAGGTCACAAAATACTGGAGAAATCTGTGATAAGACCTGGCGATCACCATTGGGATCGAGGACAGGGATATCTGCCCCATGCTGTCAGCCCCTCTGTAGGAAATGAGACTGAAGCCTGCAAGTTTTATGAAGGCGAGGTAAAAGGCCATGGAGAGCAGAAGTACCACAAGGTATCTCACGCCCTTCTTTACAACATCTTTTGCCCTCTCGCCTTCCATCAGATCCCCCGCCAGGGATATAACAAAGATCCCGGAGGCAAACACATAGAAAGCCTGGTAAATGGAGAGGGAGAGAAATATCAGTGCGATCCCAAGGATCCACCCCGTCTTTCTGCAGCGCATGGTGATCCATGCGGCAGACACTGACATGAGTATGGCCAGGGCGTAGACATGAACTGTGAACATATATGTCATCCCGCTTACAAGGGCCGGAAATACGGCAAAGCTTATCCCTGTGAGGATCGCAGAGGTCCTGTCGCTGATCCTGAGGGCGGAGACGCACACCGCAACTGCTGCAGCTATAAGGGCGATGGCCTGGAGTCCGTGGACAGCAGGGGCGCTGTAGGAGGTGGACATCCTCCACACATGGGGGATCAGCCATCTTCCCAGTTCCTCGCCCATCCCGTACCAGTTGACATCCGTCACATCGTCCCAGTTGGGGATCTTGTTGGTGAGGGCATATAAATGAGTCATGATCCCTGCCGTAAAGCAGGACATAAATGCGAGAAAGGGGGCAGTGAGTAAGCCCCCTGCCCCCTTTCTGATTTTTCCGTTCATTCCTTCCATATCAGCGGTATCTTATGTTCATGTCAACATTTCCGGAGATACCTGACACCCTTCCCTTCGAAGTATACTGCCACAGGTCATAACGTGTAGCGGTATATGTGGGCACAGCAGCGTACTGGGCGAGCCAGATGCTGTAGGACGCAAGGGATCCCGTGCCTATCTTTGAAGTGAGCCAGGTCTTATTTCCATAGATCCCTCCCGAATATCCGGAAGCCTGCACTGTCCTCAGGAATGCGCTGCAGACTGCTGTTCTGGCTGAAGTTGTGAGAAGATCTCCCCTTCCGCCGCTGGATTCCACATCCATGTAGATAGGCAGGTTCAGTCCGTAGCCCGATGCAAGGGTCACCGCCATGGACGCTTCCTCGACCGCCTCGGCCTCATTGATGGCCTGGGTGAAGAAGTAGATACCTACCGAGATACCTGCAGCCTTCGCTCCTGATATATTGGTCCTGAAAGTAGGATCCTCGATCAATGCTCCGGTGGAAGAACCTCTGTATCCGCATCTGATGATGGCGAAGGATACGCCTGAATTCTTCACCTGATTCCAGTCGATGGCTCCGTTCCACTTGGAGACATCGATACCCAGCTGGCCGCTGCTGGCCTGGAGATGGCCCAGGGAATCGAAGTTGTACTTGGCTCCCTGTATGACCTGTTCTCCGGTGACGAAATTGTGGTCAGCGGTGAAGTAGTAGGTATAGCCTCCTATGGTCTGCCATCCGGTGTAGACATAGGATGCGCTCCTTGTGTAATAAGCGCGTCCGGAATCGCTCCAGTAATCCTGCCAGGTGGCCTCGATATAATTGCTGCCGTCGAAGTAATAAAGCCTGTTGCCGTTGGTGTCGGTCAGGGCATTTCCTCCGCTGTCGGAATTTGAAGACACCGTATCACCGGAAGATGAAGGGGTGGATATGCTGTTCGTCTGGGTGTAGGTCACCTGGTCTCCGCCCTCTGTCTTGGTGGACTCCACCCAGGCTACAGTGTCTGTCAGGGTTGATTCCACAACGGTGTCGTTCTTCGCAGTATCTTCAGCCTTTGCATTGACCTGGGCCTCTGTCTTGATCTCGTCGGAAACGTCCACCTTTTTGTAGGCTATGGTGTCTGTGACATTGACTGTCTGCCCGGATGTGGGCAGCAGATACTTGGCGGCATAGGACCCGGTGAGCGCCTTCACAGTCACGGTGTATTTGCCGTTCTTCACGTCCTTCACGTAAATAATACCGTCCTGATCGTCATCATTCAGATCTAAGGTTTCCGCGGAAGAAGATGCTTCCGCGCCGAAGGGCACGCCTTCTATCAGCTTTCCTCTCTCGTTGTCCACAAACTTGATCTTCAGGTCGCTCTGGATGGTGGTCACCTTCAGTTTGACTGTGACCTCCCCGGATTCCTCAGACTCAGCTGCGGCTGCCAGAGCCTCGGATTCTGCTTCGGCTGCAGCTTCTGCCTCCGCCGCCACCGCCTTTTCCCTGGCGGCTTCCGCCACTGCATCGATACCGCTCTCACCTATCATGCTTATGTCTGCCATGGCGTCACCCACAGATGAGAAGCTGTCCACCTGCTTCCTGACGCTCTGGGCCTGGGCATACATGGAACACGTGACGAGGGAAATAATGGCAACAAACACGCCTGTGAGCGCAACAATGCGATCCATGCGGTCCATCCCCGAGAGCCAGTTCCACACCTGTCCGGCCTTTTCCCCCAGGGCGTCTGTGAAGGAACCGCCCATTCCCCGTTTGAAATAGACATGTTTCTTTGAAGGAGATCTCCTGCCCTTTATGACTGAGTCCAGAAACGCAGGGACAGGTATCCTGTTTCCACGGGAACGTCCTCTCCTGCCTCCCCTGTCATAATCTTCCTCATCTTCCGGATAATCTCCCATGTCATCGTAGGGTTCCTCCCCGTATTCCTCTTCATACCATCCGGATTGAGGCTCGGAAGATTCTCTGTGGGCATCATCCTCAGATGCCAGTTCTGTCTCGGACTTCACATAGGGATCGTCTTCCGACTCCCAATCGTCCTCATCAGCCCAGTCAGCGTCATCCTCCCATTGTTCATCGTCTTCATACCAGTCGTCCTCAAAACCGTCAGCGAGATCCGCATCAGCTTCGATGCGGTCATTTTCGTATTCATCTGCAGGGGAGGGGGCTGCCATCCGTCCACTCTCTTTATGAGTCTCCGCCCGGACTGTATCCATTGCGGGCACGTCGTCCTCGTACTCATATGCAGAGGCTGCATCCGCTTCGCGGGCTTCGTATTCATACTCATCTTCGAAAGTTATATCCGATTCGCGGACTTCATCTTCATATTCGTCTGCAGAGACTGCATTCGCTTCACGGACCTCGTCTTCATACTCTTCTTCGGAAATTATGTCCGTTTCACGAACCTCGTCCTCGTACTCATCCGCAGAGACTGTATCCGCTTCGCGGGCTTCGTCCTCGTACTCTTCTGCAGATACTCTGTCCGACCTGCGGGCTTCGTCCTCGTAGTCGTCATAAAAGTCGGCGTCTTCGTAAGAGTCGCGGTCATCAACCCTGTCCGTGCCTGATCCCTCATATGGAAAGTCATGAAATACACGGCCACCGTCGGATCTCTTCCGGTTCCGTTCCCTTCCCGACCTCTTTATGTCATCTTTTTTCCAAAAACTCATTCGGGCTCCTTTAACGAGTCGTCAAGGGCTTTCGACATTTTCGCCCTATCGTAGAGTTATGTAAACGATTTTGAATTATAGCACCTGTTTTTGAATGTTGCAAGCCTTTGTGAATTATTGTAAAATGTAAACCACATATCACATCAGAGAGGGGTCAGCGATGACACGCAAAAAGAAAAACAGAAACAACAGGAAAAACCAGTCAAATTCCGGGAAACCTGTGAACAATAAACCTGAAAACAAGAAGCTCACCGCTGAAGAAACAGCCGCATCTCCTGAAGAGGCTGTTTCTCCGGAAGCGGAGGATGCTGCAGACGTATCAGGTATGCCAGACGCAGGGAAAGATAACTCTGAAGCCGCCAAAGACCTTCCGGATAAAGATACGGACACGGATCCCGGCGTCAAAGACACGGATGCTGCGGACACGGATCCCGATCACAAAGACATTGATATCTCCGATCCCGATCTTAAAAATACGGATGAAGCGAACTCCGATATTGAAGACGTGAATGACATCGACTCCGATCTCGAGGATATGGATGACGATGACATTTTTTCGGATGAGGATGACACTGCAGGTGCAGGCTCAGATCTCTCAGGGGATGACCGGGACACCTCTCCGTCTGATATAGACGACGAAGTCCTGGATCTGGACGAAGGACAGACCTTCGACGATGAGGACGATGTAAAGCCCAAGAAAAAACGCTATCGTTTAAACCTGAATCTCATACTTTTGATCGCCATACTTGCGGTGGCGCTGTTCTGCGTTATCCGTTTATGGTCCTGGAACCGCGGCGTGAAGATCATCTTCGATCCAAACGAGGATACATCCCAGTACGATTATGAAGCTTTGGATTCCATCCTGCCCCTGGACGAAAAACTCCTGGCAGGGCATGAGGATGACGGAAAGACCACCATAATGTTTCTGGGAAATACCCCCCTTATGGCAGGGGGAGAGGGAAACCGCATAGCCGACATTACAGTCTCCACACTCAAGTCCAAAGGGAAGGAAGCGGAGGCCGTGAACGCCCCCATCAGTTTCTCAACCCTTGCCTGCATAAATGACAGCTATGACGCTTCGTCCTACGCAGATGATGCCGCCGCCCTGCCAAATCTTGCAGACTCCCTTGTGAGCGGCGATTTCGCCATACAGGAGGCAGATCTCACGGAAAACCACGGCGATTCCACCACCTCCCTGGAAAACCTGAATGCTCTTGAAGCCACCGACATGAACAGCGTGGATGTGCTCTGCATATTCTACGATGCAAATGATTACTTCTACGGCAGACAGCTCATATCAAACGGGGACAAGGACTCCGTGAACTCCGCCCTTATTTACAGCGTGAAGAAGATCCAGCAGAACTATCCCTGGATCAGGATCATCCTCATGACTCCCTACTATTCACCCGGAGTGGATGTGGAGGGAAATGTGTACGACCCGGACACCACCAGCAACAATATCGAGAAGATGCCGCTCTACATCATGAAGGAGATACAGACGGCCGCAGACCTGTCCATAACCGTGGTGGACAATTATTACGGTTCCATAAACGGAAGCAATTATCCGGATTACCTGGATAAGGAGTTCCATCTCACGGATAAAGGTGTGGAAAAGCTGGCCAGCAGATTTGTGTACGCCCTGACCTACTACGACGCAGCGGAGTGATCCTGAGATATACAGAGTCCCCGGAGAGATCCGGGGACTTTTTCTGTCTTTATTTGTCTGTCTTTATTTTTCTGTCTTTATATGTCTGTCTTTATTTTTCTGTCTTTGTATCATCCGGTATACCTGCCTGAGTATCTGCGGACCCGGACCCTCTCAGTATACCTGCCTGCGCATTTCCGGACCCGGACCCACTCAGCATACCTGCCTGCGCAGCTGCGGGCTCCCTCAGAACTCTGTCCCCGCCTCAGCTTCAGGATCCCGGTATACAGTGTAGCCCCCGATCTCTGCCTGAGGTATCAGCCCTGCCTCCCGGGGATCCCTGTCGATCTCTCTTTCATTTCCCAGGATATAATATTTCACAGGCCCTCTCTCGGATGCCCTGGCCTCTCTCAAAAGGCTGTCCATATTTATCACCGGGGCTGCCATCTCATTGTAGACCCCGTTGTATCCCTCCCCCGCCCAGGCAGGCTCCACCATTTCCCTTCCGTAGACCAGCCTTATATCCGTGCGGTACTGCCTGACATAATAGACAAGTTCCGGGGGAAACACGGCGCAGACCTCATACCTGCCATCCGCCGGGGCTATCTCGTCGCAAATGTCCATCACATACTGCGGCAGATGATATGGGTTCTCCGCCCGGGATGCGATGTCGGAATCATATGTATACTTTCCGGTAAGGATGATCAGTGCGCATGCGGCGATAGCCACCGCAGCCTTTATGACAGGCTTTCCCGCCTTCTCCACAAGGCATACGGCCGCCTGGCACACCGTGACCTCCGAGGGCAGAAGCCACAGTATCCTGTAGTAGGTGGAAATATCCGTAACCTTTGAGTAAAGGATGTAAAACGGGGGCAGAAAGAAAAGCAGGGTGATCACAAGAGGGGTCCATATGAAGATGATCCTCTTCTCCCTGTACATCTCATTTTCGTCTTCATTTCCCCTGAGCGCATAGAGCAGATAAATAAGAGCTGCAAAATAAAGGATCCAGCGGCCATAGCCCCCGCCAAACTCCCGGAATATGTCTATGGAAGTCCTTATTATCCCTGTCATGAGCCGGCCCCCATGTAGAGCAGCAGATACAGGAACTGCGGGACACAGGAGAGACCCGCATATATCAACGGTCTCAGGCTCTTCTTAAGGATAGCGTAAAGGGCAAAAGCCGTAAATAAAAACATCATGCAGAGGAGAAGCGCAAGGGAAGAGAACAGCCCCACCGCAGGCCCTGACAGCATGAGAAGCAGGGGGAATGTCCTGTTTTCCCGATACTGCTCCATGGATATAAATATAAGCCACAGTAGAAGTGTCATGAAGAAGCCCGCAGCGGCAGCCTTTCCCTGGGAGGTCCTGGTGATGAGAAAAGTCCCCCGGTTGTAGATGGACATCCTGGAGAACACCAGGGCTGCTCCGTACAGGGCTGTGAAAATACAGAGAGAACTTCTTTTTTTAAGGACTGTTCCTGCAGCGAGGGCCGCAGCTCCCATGGACAGCGGGATCATCACAAAGCTCATGACCGTGTGGTTTATCACAGCTGCGTGGAGTCCGCTCATCTTTCCTATGAAAGCTTCCCATACCGGGAGCATTGCCAGGGCGTGCCTGCTGTCAAAATAGGCCCAGGTTCCGGTGTAGGGGGATCTGTAATACAGATATCCCGTCTGCTGCGCTGCCAGAGCCTGTCCGGTGTAGTAGGCTTCATCGCCGTCAAAGAAGGCAGTGCGGGTGTTCATCACAAGGATGAATGCGATCACCGCAAATGAAAGGATCGCCGGGAATACCGGTCTGATATCCGGGATAAGCCCCCTTAACTTCCCTCTTCTCAGGATGTAACCGGAAAGGGATACCATGGCGGACAGGACTGCAAACACTGCAGAAAGAGAGTCAAACACAGGGACCCCCTTCCCCAGGAGCAAAAAGGGAAGAGCAGTTATCTCAAAGAGAGACCAATAGGCCATATAACCGGAAACCGTAACAGAAAGTATGGATATCTCCTTTTCCGGCAAAAACAGGGACACGAGAAGACCTATCCCAAAAGGGATAAGCCCCAGCCAGAATATGAGGGATATGAGCTTGAATATTATCATGGTTATGGCATCTTTTTGGATTGCAAGTTCTTACGCCGCTATGATATACTATTCCTTAAATTTATTCCATATTTTCATGTGAAAGGTTCTGTGCCAAATGAAAAAAGCAATAGTCATAGGCGCGGGTCCTGCGGGACTCACTGCCGCATACGAACTCCTGAACAGAAACAGCGGCTATGAAGTCACGGTTCTCGAAGAGAGCAATGACTTCGGCGGCATCTCAAAGACCGTATCCTGGCATGGCAACAGGATGGATATGGGCGGCCACAGATTTTTCTCCAAAGTGCCGGAGGTAAATGAGTGGTGGGAGAAGATGCTTCCTCTCCAGGGCAGTCCCACGAAGGACGACATCATGCTGGGCAGGCAGATGCCGCTCAAAAAAGGCGGTCCGGACCCTGAGAAGACAGATGTGGTCATGCTCCGCCGCCACAGGGTATCCAGGATATTCTTTGACAAAAAGTTCTTTGATTATCCCATCTCCCTGAAGCTTAAGACCCTTCAGACTCTGGGGCTTGCCACCACCATAAAAGTGGGATTCTCATACATAAAGGCTGTACTCTTCAAGAAAGAGGAGACAAACCTTGAGAACTTTTACATAAACCGTTTCGGAAAGAAACTCTATTCCATGTTCTTTGAGAACTATACCGAGAATCTCTGGGGGAGACACCCCAGCGAGATCGATGCCTCCTGGGGAGCCCAGAGGGTCAAGGGACTTTCCATAGTGGCGGTCATCAAGGATGTGCTGGGGAAGGCCTTCGGAAAGAAGAACAGGAAGGTTGAGACATCCCTCATAGAGGAATTCAGCTATCCCAAGTTAGGCCCCGGCCAGCTTTGGGATGTGACAGCGAAAAAGGTGTCCGAGCTGGGAGGTAATATCCTCAAAAACAGCAAGGTGGTAAAGATCATAAAGGACGGGGACAGGCTCACCGGAGTCGTCTATACGGATCCGGAGGGGAAAGAACACGAGCTTTCCGGAGATGTGATCATTTCCTCCATGCCCATAAAGGACCTGGTGGCAGGCATGAACGACGTGCCCTCAGACCCTGCCAGGATCGCCGCAGGGCTTCCCTACAGGGACTACATGACACTGGGAGTGCTGATCCCCAGGAAGAACCTGCTTTTGAAGAATGAAACCCAGATGAAGACAGTCTCAAACATAATCCCTGACTGCTGGATCTACGTGCAGGACAGGAGCGTGAAGATGGGACGTTTCCAGATCTACAACAACTGGTCCCCTTACATGATAAAGGACCTGGAGAACACTGTGTGGATGGGTCTCGAATACTTTGTAAATGAGGGGGACAGGTACTGGAATCTGGAGGACTCCAAGTTTGCCAGAGGCGCAGTAAAAGAGATGGTGAAGCTGGGGATCATAGACGATCCCGCCTGCGTGCTGGACACCCATGTGGAGAGGGTCAAGAAGGCCTACCCCGCATACTTTGACACCTATGACGAGATAGACACTCTGGTGGACTGGCTGAAAGGCATTGAAAACCTGTACTGCGTGGGGCGAAACGGTCAGCACCGCTACAACAACATAGATCACAGCATGTGCACGTCTTTCGAAGCCGTGAACAACATAATGAGCGGCAGGAAAAATAAGGACAATGTCTGGAGCGTGAACACGGAGAAGGACTACCACGAAGCCCAGGAAAAACCTGAAGACAACGAAATGGACTGAGACCGTACACCTGCGGGAACAGCGGATGCCGCAAACAGATGATAACAAACCCCCTTGAGGATATCTTCTCAAGGGGGTTATCTAATGCCTTTATCTTACGCTGTTACGAAGATCACTTAAGTCTCTTCAGGGACTGTCTTGCGCCGTGGAGCACCTCCGAATGGTTCAGCTCATCCTTCACTGCGTCCATCCTGAGTCCTGCATCTATGAAATCACAGTATTTGCAGAAGGGATATTTGTCACGGCCCTGGGCCACCGCTTCCCTCAAAGCTTTGTAAGGCTTTCCCTCCCAGGCTTCCTTTAAGGGAGTCTTTGTAAGGTCCGCAAGGCATGTGGTCTCAAAGTTGTCGCAGCAGCAGATGCCCATTCTCCCGTCGGGCTCGATCCACATGTCAGTAAAGGGCATGAGACAGGTCTCTGTTATGATCTTCCCGGTGGACTGCTTGTTGGGTGCGCTGCCGGCCCTGTTTGTCAGGACTTCCCCCAGATACCTGATCTGGAAGAGCACATCCACATCCTCGAACTCCTCAGGATGCTTCTCGATATACCTGTAGACGATCTGCAGATTCTCGTGAAGCTTCATCTCGTAGCTGTAATTATTTATGATCAGCTGGTTCACGTAGGGCTTTATCTGTTTCACCTTGTCCACATCCAGGATAAGGCCGTTGGTGGACATGAATATAAATGAATCCGGAAGCTTCTCCCTGGCGTACTTGTGGAACTCCACTATCCTGTTGTCCAGCCAGGGTTCATTGTTGCCGTACAGCGTCAGATGTCCTCTGTAGCCCCAGTCCGCAAGCTGGTCGATTATGGAATAATAAAGGTCTTCCTCTATGCGCTTGAAAGGTCTCTTTTCAGCGTTTTTATTTGCGGTGCAGAACTCGCAGGTGGAGTTGCAGCGGTTTATGGTCTCGATGTTCACCACAAGGGGTTTGGGGGTCTCAGGGCTGTTGTTGAAGTATTCGATGTAGCGCTGCTGGAGTTTTCTCCTGGTCACAAACTGCAGCTTCAGATAGCTGTCGCTGGAGAGGGAAGGCACGCGCTTCCTCAGTTCCCATCCGATCTTTCCCATGAAACAATGGATTTTTACAGGCATTTCACACCTCCGTATATCCGGGTATCAGGACCCGGGTTTATTGATAAAGGCCCCGGCGCCTAATCTTCATCCCCGGGGTCCAGACCGTACACATACACGCTGTAGGGGGCTTTTCCGCTGTACACCCGCTCGCCGTAAAGTCCTGTTTCTTCAGCGTTTTCCAGGCGGTATCGGGAAAACAGCCACCTGCAGTCCATGGCTTTCAAAGCCTCTGTATCAATATAAATATTTGAATCCTCTATGTCAAACCGTCTTTCCCCGGACCATATATTCTGTCCGGTCCCGGAAAACAGAACGCATCTGGCGCCCCAGCCGTCATAATATTCCCGGGCCCAGGGGTTCATGTCGAGGGCAGGCTTTATGACCTCTCTGAAACGCTCCTTGTACTCCAGGGGATAAAAACCCAGATACCCGTCCAGGGTCCTGAAGCCGTTATAGTTTAGTTCTGCGGGATAAAGCCCGTAACATACGCACCACTCTCCATTATAGCCCAGATCCTCCCTTATGGCGCAAAACATTTCGGTGTCATAGAATTCACCGTAGGTCAGGGATCCCCCCTCCTTTTCTGTGAGGACTTCAAGGGCCTGCTGTTTTGCGGTGTTCAGGATGTCGTTGTAGGTGCCGGGATGCAGGAGGATCATAAGAGCTGCCAGAGCCGCCATGAGATTGCGGACAGCCTCTCTCCTGACAGACAACATTACAGACAGGAATGCCAGGTACCAGAGGAATGGGTTCAGGAAAACGGCCCTGTCAAACTGAAGGGATGACATAAAGGGGAAGATACCCCACACCAGATCCCGGACCGCCTTTATATCCTGCATCCCGTATATAACGGAGTTTACTGCGATCATTGCGGCAGAAACCAGGAATACACTTTCTGCTGTAAGATATTTGCCTGAGGCCTTTTCATCTGTATGATCCTCTCCGGACCCGCCCGGGAAGTTCCTGCCTGAAATCCCCTCTTCAGGTCCCCCGCCGGAGGGCCGCATCTTCCGGAAGATGATGTATATCAGGTAGATCGCGCAGAGCGGCAGCACGAAGAAGGTGACCGCGGCATCGGAATGCATCTGCCCTTTCAGAAACACATCCAGGGATTCCCCGAGTGCCTCAACAAGGCTCATATCAGGCCATGTAAATAAAGACCTTATGGATTCCGGGCCGGTTACAGTCAGCCTCACCAGTCTGTATTCAAAACAGACATAGCCTGCCCCCAGGCATATCACACCTGCAAGCATTTTGAGCTCCGGTTTCCTTCTCCTGACAGACAGGATCACCCAGAATACAAAGGCCCACATGAGGATGAACAGTCCCAGATATGACAGATAGGAGACAAAGGGATACAGGAAGAGACAGAGGAGATACCGCTTCCTGCCCGTATTTACAAGCCTTATGAAAAAATAAACCGCAAGGGGCACGGATGCAAAAGCAATGCCATAGGCAGGGAACAGGTTCAATATCCCGTAGAGGAACCCTGCAGAAAGCCCTGCCCCTGCAGTTTTATCTCCGTATCCGTACAGCTCGCAGGAAAGAAGGCCAAAGGAAAACACGGATATCAGTACCTTCAGTATGTAAACTGCGATATACGCCGGGAAGGGCGGGAATATCATATAGATGAGGGCTGTAAGGCTCAATTCCGTCGGCATGGCGTCTCTTGTGACACCACCCAGTTCAGAGCTCACTGCCCCCTGGGAAAAGAATGTGCCCGTGTTTCTGAGGTCCGCATACTCTGCCTGAAACAGATCCAGATCGTCCTGGACTGCGATCACCATTTTGTCTTCACCGAGGATCACAGCAGAAACTGCCACCAGCGCCAGAAAGATCAGCACTGCCAGCACCTGTGGCCTTATATGTATCTTCTCTCTTCCAAAAGCTTTCATCAGAACTCCTGATATATAAATGCAGCTGCATCGTAGCCGGGTCCATATTTGCCGAATATGATGACAGAAAAGATAAGGGCAAACCAGATGGTCCACCGCAGCGGCAGCCTGAATCCGGATATCTTAAGCCTTATATCCTTCCCCGGGCACCTGTCTGCCATAAATTCAATGCAGATCATTATTAAAAGAAACATTAACATAACAGCTGTATCTTTTGCGGCCATACCAATATCACTCCAGGATCCGGTGCCCGAAGCTCCTGTGAATATGCGCTTCAATATCACCACTGCAGAGGCTGCGGTGTCTGCCCTGAAAAACACGAATCCTATGCTCACCAGGCAGAAGGTCCGCACCACTCTAAGGGCATTCAGCCAGGGGGCATCCGGGCCGAAGGAGAACCTTTTCCAGAATTTGTTAAATTTAGGATTTATAATTTCGCCTGTTACTATATAAAACCAGTGCAGAAGGCCTGAGCCTATCACATATTTGATATCACCCCCATGCCAGTATCCCACGGCAGTCCAAAGGACCAGCATGGCAAGGGCTGTGACTGCGGTCTTGCCGGCCTTTTTCCCCATGCTCTTTTTAAGTTTCCTGTTCAGGCCGGTAAAGAGCCGGGTCCGGAGAAGGGGGTAAAACAGATAATTCTTCATGAAAGCCCCCAGGGTCATATGCCATCTGCGCCAGTATTCAGCCACGGTCCGGCTGAGAAAAGGCCTGTCAAAATTCTCGGGAAGATGAATGCCAAGAGCTTCTGAAAGCCCCAATATGATATCCATGCAGCCGGAGAAATCGGTATACAGCTGGAAGGAGAAAGAAAAAGTGCCGATGATCAGCCAGACCGCCCCGTAGGTCTCAGGTTCACCGAAAACAGCCCCTGCGATCACGGCAAGTCTCTCCGATATCACAAGCTTTTTCATAAGCCCCCACAGCATGCGCTGGAGCCCCCTCAGCACATTCTCCCGGGAATAAGCGTACAGCCCCAACAGTTCCCCGGAGTCTTCCCGGTAATACAGGATGGGGCCGGAGGTGAGAGCCGGGAAATAAGAGCCAAAGAGCAATGCCTCCGAAACCCCGGGTGCTTTTCCCATCCCCAGATAAACATCCGCAGTCATGCTGACAAGGCTCAAGGAGTAGTAGGATATCCCAACAGGCGCCATAAAGCCCTGTATCCCTATATATTTAAGGAGTATCAGAGGGCAGAGGCAAAGGGCGATCGAGATCACAAAAAGGACCGTCCTTATTTTCCCCTGTGCTTCGGAAAGCCTTGCTGTCAGGAACCACACTATAAGGCACTGGAGCGCCATGAGAATGAGGGCCTTAAAGCCTCCTCCAAAATACACAAAAAAGCCCCCCGCAGCCAGCAACACGGCTGCGCGGAGCCTCTCCGGCACAAGATAGTAAACTGCAAGCAGGACTGCAGTAAATATCAAAAAATAAAAGGACGTGACAGACATCAGGCTGTCAGAACTCGCCTGATTCTGTCTGACTGAGTATTATATCCACCATCTCTCCAACATTTTTCATGGACTGCACCTGGCCAAGAGAAAAACTCACGCCAAACTCCTGCTCCACAGCTGCCACAAGATTTATATGCTCCAGGGAGTCCCAGTCCTCCACGTCCTCGGCAGTAGTCTCATCACAGACAGTCAGCGTCGGATCGTCAAACACGTCCCTGAAGACCTCATTCAAAGTCTCATATACCTCTTCCCTTGTCATAGTCCATACCTCCTTTTGTCATCCCTTGCCGTCATTATTTTCCAGAAGCAGTCTCGCTATGGCATCTGCATATCTCTGTCTTCCCTCGGCAGTCAGGTGTATCCCGTCGTCCATCAGGGTTTCCGATGCGTTGCCAACATTTATGTTCGCATTGTCATATCCGTTGAACACCATGGCTCCGGCGGAGGATGCCACATTGTGGCAGACTCCTATGTAGTCCTGAAGGGTGCCATATCCGTTATTGTACGAAAAAGCGTCCCCAAGATAGGACCTGTCAGCCCCGAAAAACTGGGCGTAAAGGGGTGTGCACACCAGTATCCTGGCGTTTGGAAACTCACTCATCATGGTCTCCACGGCATAATTCATGGCTCCCCGGTAACCGTAGGGATCGTGGGCGTAAGGTATGCCCTCCCGCTCCAAAGGGATCTTTGAAAGGAAATCATTGGTACCGTAGCCTATTATGAAATAATCCACGGTCTGCAGATCCCCTATGGACCTGTATATCTCCTGAGTCTTGTACCCCTTCAGTATGCTGTCGTCTATATCCCCGGTCAGGATATGCACCATCCCGGTGAGGGATCTGCTGTCCCAGAGTTCGAGCTTATTGGTCTCGTTTGACTGGAGAGCCGCGCAGGTGCCTCCCATGGCCAGATTGTATACTGTGCAGGTGAACTCCTCATTCATGAGGTCGCTCCAAACCCTCAGGGGGACCGAATCGCTCTCCCTCCCAACCTCGTAAAGGCTGTCCCCCAGAAACACTATCCTGCAGGGATTCTTTTGGTTATATTTCTCCTTCCAGGGGTGCTCCGGACTGTCCGGCTCAAGCTCTGTAAAGTTGGGGTCAGGGGTAAATGAACTGCCCGTCCCTGAGTACATATCACTCTCCTCATAGGGGAGAGTCTCCGCTGCGGAGGTACCCTGAAGGGCTGCGCTTTCATTTGCCCCGGAGTTGTCAGATGATGTTTCACCTGTGCCTGCAGCTGTATCTGAACTCTCCGCAGTCGCTGAAGCCTCCGTCTCCTGTACTGTCCCGGTTTCTGTCCCGGTGCCGGCAGGGTCCTTTATATCCGCGCCTGTTCCCGCTGCGCTGCATCCCGTAAATATCAGGGACACTGCCACGAGGCACGCCGCCATCCTTCTCTTTAAAACCATATATCTTTCCCTCTTATCAAGTATGTTCACTCTTCGTTTACGAACTATTATATATATCGCCGTAGATAAATCAACCAAAGGAAGATCTCACTTCGCAGACAAAGACCCCCGCCTCACAGGGGATCGTCCCTGTCCGTGTTCACCCCGATGCCGTCGTTCAGGTCGTGCAGGGAATGGTCCTCATATCTGTCCATAAATGTGCTGCCGAGCCTTGTCTTCTTGTCGGCAAAGTCTATCATGGTCAGATCCGTATAAATGGTTATGACCTCGCTGAAATGCACCCTCGGCACCAGTTTCAGCACTTCCATTGGCACCTTTCCCGGCAGTATCACTGCGTCCGGGAAGGCAAAGGAGTAGTCGGTCTCATCCATGGGATGGGGCTTTATGAATATCTTTGCCCCGGGTCTGGCGTTCACGATGTCCGTATACATGGTGATCAGCATCTCGGATGGTCTGTGGGCCTCGGTCAAAAGAAGCACCGAAGTACCTTTCCCCCTGAGCAGTTTTTTATCCAGTTCGGGAAGGAATGCATCCCTTATGATCACCTTGTCAATGGGCTTCAGTCTGTCATAGAGAGGAGCCCTGGGCACTTCCCTGTACACGGCTCCCCAGATGGGAGGGAGCGCTATGGCGGACAGGTCGTTTACTTCCATGTCCATGCAGTACTTACCGTAACCGTTCTGTATGAAGATAAGGTTCAGTTTCCGGGACATAAAAGCCTTCAGGGCAAAGGCTTTCCTGTTGTCATACCTGGCGGTGTCAAAATGGGCCAGGCAGTTCAGGCCATCCTCCACCGCATGATATCTTATGTGCTTTTGGTTCAGCCAGGTACCCACAGGATCTGAGTCGCAGTATACATATATGGAATATCCCTGCTCCCTCAGGATATCAGGGACATACTGATCCTCTATCTCTGCGTATCTTTTTGTGAACTGTATCCTCTGGATCATATTGGAAAAGATGGAGCCCCGGTCTCTGCTGAGCACCCTGAGTTCCGTGATCTCCGTGAAACGCTTCTCGGGAAATTCCACCACCTCCCTGAAAAGTCCTGAGGCTGCGGCCCTGTCGATAAAACCCGTAAAATCCGTGGAAAGGGAGGAGAGCACAAGCACAGCCTCCCCCGGGTCCTTTTCCCTCTCTCTGATGGACAGTTCCTTCAGAAAGGTGATAAACGCATGATAATATGTATGACAAACATAGATCCTGTTTTTCATCCTGCTTTCCCTTCGATCCTATTCAGCACACTGATCAGACGGTTTTTTCCACACTTGATACTCTTCGCTCCCCCGATCAGGTGTTGTCCCCCCGATTTCCTTAAGTCCTCCGGTCAGATTGTACTCCCTGTTCTCCTTAAGTCCCCCGATCAGGTGGTCCCGCTCCCCACAGCTGATTCCCTTCAGCTCTCTCAGTCCTCCGAATCTGCCCTGGGGACTCCCGTCACGGAGTCCGCCCCAAAGTACTCTGCATAGGCCACATTTACCCAGTACTCAGGGTCATCTGTGATCTCCGACTCGTATGCGGCAGTGTAGGGGTTATCGAATTCCGTATGGAGGAATTCCGCAGTCACATCCCTTTCCCCTCCGGCCATCTGCTCCTCTATGGATGAAAGCCTGGCGCTGCTCTCCCTGTATATCCTGGCCAGATCCGCCCCGGAATCCAGATACAGGAAGAAAAAGTACATGAGCGCTATGCAGACGGACGCGTTCTTCAGGGCTTTTATCAGCACATCCTTCTCATCGATCCGGGAATACAGCGATGCCACCACGACTATCAGGAACATGCCGGCCCCGAACAGCGCCCTGTCTTCAGTGGACGCCACAGCGGACAGGGAGTACACCGTGAGAAAACCTGCTATCAGGAACACGAATTCCGCCCTCAGGCTCTTCATCAGGATTCCCTGGGCCTTCAGCACCGCAAATAAAAGCACTGTCAGGGAAAGCAGCACAAAGAAGTTGTCATTTACCTTAAGGGTCAGCTTCTGTACCCTGGCTGCCATGCCGTAGAGCCCGGAGTGATTCTCCTCGGAGAATGAAGCCCGGATCTTGTTTCCGGGGGCGGAAATCATTATGAGAAAGGACAGGCAGGAAGAGACGAGGGATGAGATCATCCAGGGTCTAAGGGCCTTTGTCCCCCGTCCCTGATCCTTCACATACAGGATCAAAAAAGCTGCGCAGATAAATATCCCGCCGGCTGATGTGTTTTCATTGAACCATCCGGCCACAAACCCCAGGACAGTGATCAGCACGGTGAAAAGCCATTTTCTGTGGGGGGCGTTTAGCCCTGCCCTGTAGGCGGTCACGAAGGCCATTATCACAAATGAGCCCCAGAGATAAGTGCACGCCCCGGTCTCCCAGAGCACGGTCTGAGGAAAGGAAACCCCGGTGAGCCACATGAGAAGCTGTATCAGCAAAAACGCCCTCGTATCGTAGCTTTCTCTCCTGAAGGCGTTCATGTAAATAAACACCGAAAGCCCTGTGAAAGCCCCGGCGGAAAGGATGCAGAACACCGGGTGGGGGGCCTTCAAAAACAGTCTCAAAAGAAAGTGGGCCATGCTCCTGCCGGTCCAGTTCATGTACTGATCCCTCTCCTGGGCGATGAGATCCCCGAGAGAAGAAGCTTTTCTCACTATCACGGAATATGAAAAGTCATCTGTGAGCATGGGCGTCAAAAGCATGAAAACGAGGATCGCCACATATGCTGCAGCCACAGCTGCCACAAAGGTCACGGGTATTTTTTTCTTTTCCATCATCTCTCCATCACTCCGTACTCGCCCTCTCCCCTTATGCTCTCAAGACCGTAATACCTGGCGTAAGCAATGTTTTCCCACTGGGTCTCATCGGAGGAGATGTCCCCCTTGAAAATGGGTCCGGGTTTTATGGAATAGAATTTCACCACCTCATCCCCCGTACAGGTGGAAATAAAGGCTGTGCGGTCAACCACTTGGGCGCGGTACTGAAACACGTCCCCGTTGGCGACGGACTTTACCGAGGAAAGGGCTGTGTAATGTTCCGGCCCTGCCTTGAATGACATTATCATAAAAAGCATGAATACGGGAAGTGCCGGAAGGACACGCCTGACCCCCACACTGCTGAACAAAATGGCCGCAACCACCAGCATCAGCGCCGGAAGCCAGTCCGTCCACTCCCTTAAGGGCACGGTAAAGCCGGAGTACAGGCTGAGCCCCACGGAATGGATGATCCCGTAGGATTCTGTCTGTGAAGCTCTGACGGTATTCCCAGGGGCCAGCACATTCACTATAAAGCAGGCAAAGAACAACAGGACACCTGCCAGGTTCCACCTGACGGAATATGGGTCCGGGGTGAGTATGGCGGCGAGCCGTGAGGAGGACTCCCTGCGCCGGACCAGCATGATCAGGTTCAGGAACAGGAGAATCATATAAAAGATGTATATGGCATCCCTGGCCCTTCCGGCCTCGATGTTGCCGGAGCCGTACCAGAGCGGGGCAAAAGATGCCGACAGTATCAGATAGGACATTATGGAAAAGAATCCAAAAGCCCTTTGTCCGAAGAAAGGCACCCGGGAAAAGACCAGATAGGAGAGGATGATGAGCGCCAGCACCAGGGCTGTCACATAATTTCCACCTCCCGCCAGCACCGCTGAAATATACATGAGAACATTGTGATACCATTTTTTGTTCCCCTCGGCATTTCTCACAAAAGCTCCGCAGAAGAACATGGCAGCGGCGGTGGGGATGGTGTAATGCACCGCTCCGTTATACCAGTATATGCCCTCCGTGGGATCCGGCATACACTGCGTGACTGCGATGAACACAAGCATAGATACTATGTCCAGCCTGATCCTGTCTTCTTCATTGTCCCCCAGGGCCCTGAAGAAATAAAGGATCCCGAAGAAGAGAACAGCCAGCATTATGCAGGGCGTTACGGCATAGGCTCTCAGGCCGAATATGCCGGGCATCATGGCCATAAAAAATATGGATGTAAAGGTTCCCTGCCAGTTCATGTATTTGTCGTAGGAGGTAGCAGCCGCCGCCTGTATAACGCCCCATATCCCCTCCCCTGAATCCAGAGCCTCTTTGGCTGCCACGGAGAATGAAAAATCGTCCATGGAGGGCACATCAAAGGGGGCTGAAAGGAGCATCATCACCGTCAGCGCAGCAGTTATCACAAGGACACAGAGCCTTATTTTCTTAAGAGTATCTTTCAACAGTCGTCCCTTCCCTGGAAAGAGCAGCACAGGCTGCGATGGGCATCACCAGTTCAAAAGTGTACAGATATCTGAAATTGGCCACCGGCCCCAAAAGGTATGTGGCAAAGAGGATGAACACCGGTATGAAGATACAGCGGAACTCATGCCTTCCCCTTATGATACATATTATCATGCACCCAAATATAAACCAGATGGGGAACCAGAGGGAAAAGAGCCATCCGGTGTATCTGGAATTGGTGAATTTGTTGTCATGTCTTGCAAAAGAGTCGTATATCCTGTGGATCTTTGGGAGAAGTCCTGCGCATTCAGTCTTGTACTGGGTGTCCACGGATATATAGGTTTCAATGTACCTGAGCTGTGCATAGGGATCCGGGAAGGGCAATAAGGGATTCCAGTAGGGCTCATCCAGGGTGAGTCCTGCGTTTATCATCCTTACGGGCTCTTCAAACAGCACGTTCAGATACAGTTTCCAGAAACGGAACTTGTCCTTGTCATATCTGTCAGTGTTGAAACTGATCTTCAGTGGGTCCGCCAGCCTGGGATTGAAAACCGAGGGATCCATATAGTATTCTATCCCCTCCCTGTCCCGGTCAGTGATCATAGCCCCTTCGTCGTTGTAAACGGAAGCCAGCTGGGTCATGGGAACGGAAAGCATTTCCGCATCGGAAGACGCCAGGACCCCGGCCCAGTTATATATGCCCGAAGTCACAAAAACCGACATGGCAGTGGTCGCCAGTATGGCAAAAAACAGCCTGGTCTTCTTAAGCCCGAGAAAGATAAAGGCTGTGAGGAGCATCACATACGGAACGTTCTTTCTGAGCAGACAGGCCAGAAGTCCTATGATCACAAAGGGGATCACATCTCTCACAACGATCTCTTTTTTTGATGAATAAAGATCCATGAGTATCATGAGCCAAACCATGAAGAGCCCCGAAAAGAGAACATCCTTTGTGGTCACAAAAGAGAAGATCACAAGCACCGGGTTCAGTGCATACCAGATAAAGGCGACCAGAGGCGCCGCTTTTCCAAAACGGTACATCCTGAGGACCACATAGGACAAAAGCCCCGACAGCATTATCATCTGCAGGACCGCATACATGATGAGGGCTGCGGGATGATATCCCACAAGATTCTCAAACCCCCAGCACAGTCCCCAGAACAGCGTGTGTATCAGAGGCTGGTGATTGTTCCACGGCACCTGTCCCAGGTATACCAGATGCTGAAAAGGAATGTCGTAAGCGTAGATACCGGGGAAGTATGAAATATAACAGGGGATCCAGCACAGCAGCATGATCGGCCAGACCAGAAATCTTTTCTTACCCGTCAGTACCATATCTCTCCCTATACCATATTGCAAAGGCCCTGAGCCCTGTCCTCAGATCGGTCTCCGGCTTGTAGCCAAATCTCTTTTCAAGCTTTCCGGTGTCGCACCAGGTCTCCGGCACATCCCCGGGCTGCATGGGCAGAAACTCTCTCTCCGGCCTCTTCAGGATCACGCCGGCCTCCAAAAGTTCATCCTCCAGCACATCAATGAAATCCAAAAGCTTCACAGGCTGTCCTGCGCCGATATTATATATCTCACTGCCCTCAGACTGACCCTCATTTATCACAAGGGCTATGCCCCGGGTGATGTCATCTATGTATGTGAAATCCCTAAGCATATCTCCGTTGTTGTATATCTGCAGTCTTTCACCGGCGATCATCCTGATGGTGAACTTGTAGTAAGCCATGTCAGGTCTCCCCTTGGGACCGTACACCGTAAAAAACCTGAGCCCTGTTGAAGGGAATCCGAACAGATGGGAATAGGCCTTAGCCATGGCTTCGTTTGAGATCTTCGTTGCAGCGTAAAGTGAAGCCGGAGTCAGCAGTGCCGCATCCTCGCGAAAGGGCGCCTTTGCATCGGTTCCGTATACGGATGATGAACTGGCATAGACCAGATGCACCGGGGAGTAGGAGCGGCATGCCTCGAGAATATTGTAAAAACCCGTTATATTGGAATGCATATAAGCCTCCGGCTGGATCAGTGAATACCTGACCCCTGCT
The DNA here is from genome assembly GCA_024695225.1 of Lachnospiraceae bacterium. Lineage (GTDB taxonomy): Bacteria > Bacillota > Clostridia > Lachnospirales > Lachnospiraceae > JAEELB01. Next base: position 2,714 of record JAILIO010000139.1, on the reverse strand, counting down.
TGGGCTGCCAGGTTCACCACTGTGTCAGGGCGGACACTTCTCATCACATCCTCCACAAAGAGCCGGTCTGCAATATCTCCCTTGATGAACCTGAATCTCTCTCCAAAGGTTTTTAATTCTTCAAGTCTCTCCCTCTTGAGTGCAGGATCGTAATAATCTGTCAGGGAATCGATCCCTGTCACATAAGTATCTTTATCCTCCGACAAAAGCCTTGCGGCGAGAGCTGCCCCTATGAACCCTGCAGCTCCCGTGATCAGTATCTTTTTCATTATCTTATGCCTTCCACGTACTCCACGCTTAAAATGCTCTCTTTTGGATCTTGAAAGTGATGGTCTTGGATCCTCCGAACTGCCCCAGACCTCTCAGTATGGCCTTTGCGGTTCCGGGTTTCACATTCTTCTGATAAACTACAACCTCAAAGTCCGTGCCGGGCACGAGTTTATCTTTCTCCTTGTGGCCAAGCATCCCTGTGAGATCTTCTTCTGTCAGTTCCACAGCGCTTCCCGTGTAATTCTTTTCAGGTTTTGTAAGCTGCTTTGCGGAAGCGAATTTATACGCCTTATCGTAACTCTTGAAGCTGCAGGTCAGGTCCCCGCCTTCATTTGCAGCATAGACTCCCACACCGTGAAGGGTGAGGGTATAAGTCTTTTCCCCCTCATCTTCGGCGCTCTGACTCTCGTCTTCCGAAATGTCTGTCTGTGGATCGTAGACATAATCTTTCCCCTTTTTGAGGAGGGTGCCATACTCGTCGTACACTTTGACACTCACCTTTGAAGGATCCTTTCCGGATATAACATCTTCGGCGACAGCCACAGCATTCTCTCTCAGGGTCACGGCTGCAGCGGTCCCGGACAGCGCTTTGCTGCCCGTAAAGTTTCCTGTGCCGCTCACCGTAACGGTGATACCGGTCTTGTCCTTGTCGGTGTATTTATATTTGACCTTGTAATGACGTCCCTGCTGGAGATAAACCTTCTCCTCGCTAACTGAACCGTCATCCGCGGTCACTTTCCCGGTAAAGCTCACAAGAACCCCGGGCTTCGCCCCTGCCTTCTCATAAGGGAGCACTCCTGTATATGAGCCGTCCTCATTTTGTTCAACCGAGCTGAAGACTATTTCCGCATCTTTCAGATCGAATCTGTCTATCTTGAAGGTAAGGGTCTTGTTTCCGGTGAATACATATTTGCTGCCGTCCGTGGCTGTGTATACCGCCTTTCCGGATATGGTCATCTTCCCTTTTCCCTGATCCACATTGTTGCCGTAGACTGTATCAAAGTAATCCTCTGCATCATCTTCGCTTCTTTCAAAACTTACGTCCTTCGAATTGTAGGAAGCGGTAAATGAAGGCTTCTGCTCTGCGCCATCGTACACGCACGCAGCGGGAGATGCAGTGAATTTAAGCTTTGATATGGGAAGCGCGGTTACATCTGATTCCCCTTTGAGATACAAACATCCTGTGACCACAGTCTCTCCGGTGTAGTTTCCGCTGTCCGTTGCTTTTATAACCGCTTCAAATTCTTTTTTTGTCTCTCCTTCATCCAGGGAAACGCTGTCCGATTCCTGTCCTCCAACCCTGTAGATGACAGTAAAGTCCTTCTTTGCGGACAGATTTTTGCCCATGTATGTGATCTTGGGCACGGGCTTCTGCGCTTTTGTATTCTTCACCACAATCGCTATATCTGATATTGCAAAATCATCCCTGTCGTCCTCAAAACTCGCTTTTGTTATGGCAAAGTTTTCCGTATCGCTTCCCGAGTAAATGCCTTTTCCCTTCACTGTTATCTCAGGAGCCTTACTGTCCGTGAGGGATGCTGCATTTGTATTATTCTTGTATTTGACCGTGTAATCACTTCCCTGGATCAGAAGCTTTGTCCCGTAATACACATTGGGCAGAGGCTTTATGGCAGCCCCGGTGTACACATATTCCTGCCGGAAGTCACCTGCGATCCAAAGGCCCAGTTCCCTGCCTTCCTTCCCGGCTTCTTCCTTGGCCTTTTCATACTCTTCCTCATCCCCATAGATATCTGAATCAGGCACATTTTCACCTTCAGAAAGGACAGTCACAACAGCTTCTGCTTTGAAAGCTCCGTCTTTTGTAACAGCGGAAATTATGGCGTCACCTGCGGAAACTCCCGTGACTTCGCCCTCTGAAACTGTGGCGACACTGTCATTTGAACTGCTCCAGGAGACTGATCTGTCATTTGCATCTTCCGGCATGACAACAGCATTCAAGACAGCCTTTTCCCCGGGTTTCAAATACAGCTTACTGTTTTCGATATCGATCCCGGTGACTCTGATCACGATCTCGAAGGTCTTTATGACGCTTCCTGTGTAATTTCCCTTTCCTGTGACTGTAACCTTTGCAGTGCCCTTATTTACATTGTCTGTATAGGAAACCGTATAGTCAGTATCCTTTACAAGGGTCACGCCGCCATCCTTCAGCTGCACAGAGACCACAGGTGCGGGCTCCAGAGCTTCCCCTGTATGATCATAGCTGCCCTCTATGCCGGTCAACACAGCGCCTGATATGTCTTTGGGGGTGACAGTGAATTTCCAGCTGTCATCCGTTAGTTTCTCTGCTGCGCTGTAGCTTCCAACCTGAGAGTAATCCACTGCAACGCTGTAGGTTCCGGCATCTGCAGGAAGTGTATCAGTCCATTCATCTCCAAGGCTTCCGCCTTTATACCATATACTGATGGTTCCGCCCTCAATGCTTT
>JAILIO010000132.1 GCA_024695225.1 Lachnospiraceae bacterium | reverse complement strand
AGAACACCAAGGTCATTGTCACAAGGCCCCTCGAGAGCGACGGTATACAGATATCCGGTGACGGCCTCACGGAAACCGGAGGTGACGTTCAGAAGAGCGTGAATCTGAGCGTCGGACAGGGCGTCCGGCTGTATGCCGACGTTACGAAGGATATCACTGACAGCGCCGTGCTCAAATGGAAGAGCAGCAAAGGTTCGGTCAAGGTCAGTCCTCAGGGATATGTGATAGCTGTCAAGCCCGTCAAGAACAACCAGCCTGTCACGGTCACAGCCTCTCTCGGGAAGGCAAAGAAAAGCGTTACGGTGAACGTGACGGATCCGACCACTTATATGACCATGCCCAAGGCAGCATATACAGTTAAACCCGGAAAGAAAGGCGCAAAGTTGACCATTAAGCCTGCCTGTGCACCCAAGAACCTGGTCCCCGTTGATGTGAAATGGTCTGTGACCACCGAATCCGGAACACCCGTAACGGATGAAAGCGTGAGGGTCACTCCTCTTGAAAAGGGCAGAGGACGGGTGGAGGTCTCAAGTACAGCCGTAAGGATGACCTACTACGTGACCGCTGTCATGGAAGGGCTGGAGCCCACCACTGCGGAGCTTGTAGTGAAATAATAACAACCGGAAGAAGAGACCGGCCGGAACCCCGTTTGCGGGATCCGGCCGGTCTTTTATTTTCCCGGCTACTGCTGTTCCTGATAATACAGTCTCGCAAGCCCTGCCCTGGTGGTCTTCCCTGTCTTGTCGTAGATATTTCTCATGTGTTTGTACACCATCCTCTCGGAAATATTCAGTTCCGCGGCGATGGCGGCATTGGTCTCCTCGGAGGAAAGGACCCGCGACAGGACCTCTCCTTCTCTTTTGCTCAGGCCATATCTTCCGGCAAAGGCCTCCATCCTCTCCTCTTCCGTGAGGGTTTTGCGTTCCGCCGGCTGATCCTCGCCTTCCGCAGGCCCGGTTTCGGTCCCGCCTGCCGGGGGGTCCGGCAGGGGTTCATTTTCCTCCCCCCGGAAGTTCTCATTTCTTCCGGCCGGTCCGGCAGATCCCCCTCTCATCCCCACCGGGGAAAGATATCCGTTTTGCGCCATGAGCGTCAGAATGACTGTGAACAGAACGACGCTCAGGGCTGCAACGGTCACAGTAGAAAGGCTTGAGAACATGACAAACCCAAGCATGGCCGCCACCAGACCGTCTGTTATCCTCCCCATGGAAGACCAGAGCGCCCTCCTTTCGGTTTGGGGAGCGACCCTTATGAACATCTGGTTATAGTAGGCGATGCAGCTTGCCGCCTGCAAGTAATAAAGGGTAAGCACCGTCACGGGATGCCCGTCCCGCAGGATCAGCAGGTTCAGCACCGAAAGAAAATTTATGGAAAGCGTGCAAAGGGAGAGCCCCGTAACCCCCGTCAGGTCTGCCAGGATCCCCATCAGCAGATACACCGGTATCAGAATGAACCTCGGCATGGAATAGGTGTTTAAACTGCCCGAAAACGCCGCATTTGTCATTATCCTTTCCAGATAACCGTCGTAAAAGGAAGTAAGGACGACTATGCACGTCACGATCACGGTAAGCCGGATAAGATAGCCCCTGCCGATCTTATCCGTGACCGCAGGCGCGCTTTCCTCCTCCTGACATTTATCGGACAGAATGCGACCAGCGGGAATGAGAGCAGGAAAACCGGCTGCCATCAGAACCGGAAGAATGATACCGGTATCCGTCCATAGCTGCAGAAAGAACTGTAACAGCAGCCCAGCAATACTGCCGAGAGCCACCGCCAGGCCCCTCCTTCTGCTCCGGGCCAGACTCTCCGACACTCCCAGGTAGACGGATCCACCGACCATGCCCAGACAAAAAGCGCTGACCGGGGCGCAGAAAATAAAGACGGTTTCAGAGGGAAACAGTTCCATGAGGAACGCTGCAGGCGCATCGATGATGCAGGCTGCCGCCAGGCAAATCCCGGTGATCCGGATCCTGTTATCCGCAAGGACAGCATGCACCACAAAGCCCAGGGCCACGAGAAACATGTCCGTAAAATACATGATCTGCTGCTGTCCCGGCGTGATATAGCCCGTGCTGTCCCGGTTCATCATTGTCAGGAGCGAGGAATACAGGAACATATACAGACCGAAAACAGCAACAGGCTTTATAATGTGTTTTTCCGTAATACCCACGTACAATAACCCCGTCTTTCCTGCCCGTTGAAACGCGCATATAAAAGTCTATTCGGAGATGAAGCCGATGTCAACATCCGGCAGGAAGAACCCGGGGAGAGATAAGCGGCAGCGCCCGATTCTGCGTGCAAGCACGCATTCGGGCGCATGGCTCATTGCCGGCGCAAAAAAAATGACGCCGTCCCCACGACATCCTGTGCCGCAAAAACAGCGTCATACGTGCGCCTCCAGGGACTCGAACCCTGGACACCCTGATTAAGAGTCAGGTGCTCTACCAACTGAGCTAGAGGCGCGAACAGAATTATATTACTACTTTCCATTCAGCCACCTGAGTTCCGAAGTATATAATGTAGAAAAGGTGGTGTGCCATTGATGAGGGTGTATCTCGATAATTGCTGCTATAATCGCCCATACGATGACCAGTCGCAGCTGAGGATATCGCTTGAAACGCAGGCAAAGATACAGATACAGGGAATGATAAGAAACGGGGAATTATAACTTGTTTCATCGTATGTGCTTCTGTATGAAAACAGCAATAATCCACATATTCTGCGTCAGAATGCGCCCCTGGTCTGTTCGTTGAAATGTGAGTGGCGAGGTGATATGATTTACATGAACTGAATCTCGGGAAAGGAAGGAGTTTTGGGATATGACATAAAATGAAAGGAATTAGGAATAGGACTGACTCAGCGAAAGTCGGACAGGCGGTATGTCGCAAGCTATATTCGTCGTGACGGTTCGAGAGCAATGAAGACCTTTGTGGAACTAAAGGAAGCCAGACAGTGGCTTTATGATTCCAAACACGAAGATATGTATGGAACGGCTCTGGTTTCTGAAAAAATGACAGTCAATGAATGGTTCGATAGCTGGAGCAGGGAGCGTGAAAGGCTCGTCAGACCAAACACGATCAGGAATTACAGGGAGCGTTATAAAAAAAATATAAAACCGGTGATTGGACGGATGAGGATGATTGACGTCAAACCTATTCATTGTCAGCGCGTCCTGGATGATATGGCTGATGCGGAGTATTCCGAAGGTACTATAAGACAGACCCTAATGACCATGGTCACTATGTTCTACTCGGCATATGAGAATGACGTGGTTCGAAAGACGCCTATCACGAAGAGCAGTGTAAAGATACCAGCAGGTGTTCCTAAAAAGAAGATTGATTTTTTTTCGATAGATGAGGAACTGCGTTTTCTTGAGGTTGCCAAGGATTATGCATATTATGACCAGTTTAGGCTTGTTTTGGAAACGGGACTTCGGACATCCGAAATGATCGGCCTTGAATGGAAATGCGTAGATCTGGAGAAGCGAATAATAAAAGTTGAAAAAACCTTGGAATACAGGTATAGTGGATAAGAATGGGGTTGGGGTCCTCCTAAATCAAAGCATGGAAATCGTGAAATACCTTTAACAGATGCTGCTTTTGACATACTTAATAGACTTAAGGAAAGTGGGGGAGGGCTTAATCAGCACACACCGGATGAATTCAAGGATATCGTCTTTCTGAATCGTACGGGCTTTCCAACGAAAAACAGCACCTATGATACTGCGCTTGGAAAGATGTGTGTGAAGGCAGGAGTGAAGAAACTCTCAATGCACGACTTAAGACATACTATGGCTACCAGATTCTGCGAAAATAGCACGAACTATAAGTTTCTTAGCCGTATCCTGGGTCACTCCAGCATTCGTATCACATGCGATACCTATGTGCATCTGACTGCAAGAAGTCAGCGTGAGGAAATGGAAAATTTTTCGGGTTATATGCATAGTCTGTTTTCATGAAAGGTTATGATTGTTCACAAAAAAGAACACTTGTAATGTTATGAAAATGTTACGTAACATAATGTTACGGGGCTGAAAAGCCCGAAAATAAAGGAAAAGAGGAGAAGTTATGAAACTAGGAATCGAGGAATTCGGGCCTTTTTCACACATCTCCTTATATCCTCATAAAAGCCTATAAGAATTATTACACCAAGGCTTTCAAGCATTCGGCACCTTCACAAAGATAGATACACCTTTTTACAACTTAATATCAAAATGGCGTAGAAATGGCGTAATGGGGAAAGGGCCTAATACAGCATAGAGATATATAGTCTTATGCTGAATTATATACGTAGTGTTTTAAACTAGGACATTCGATCTGTATGACAGAGAAGATGTCCTATTTTGTTGTGAAAAAATTGAAGAAGGGAGCAAATATGAAATACAGCAAGATCAGGATCATGGACGAGCCTTCAAGATTGGAATGGTGGAAACGGAAATTGGAGGCAGACAAGGAATTGGAGGTCATATCCGTGTCAGAGATTCTGAAAAACAAGGGAACGGAGCGCCATTACAGAATATTTATCGAGGTGGCCAGAAAAGAGGATGTAAGGAACATTTAAACGCCCTACGGGGCCAATACGCCGATAGGAGGAAAAAGATATGTGTAAAGTAATTGCAGTTGGAAATCAGAAGGGTGGAGTAGGAAAGAGTACAACCAC
>JAILIO010000115.1 GCA_024695225.1 Lachnospiraceae bacterium | reverse complement strand
GATTACGAGGCCATGAGCGAGATCATGTGGTCCGGTTCCATATCCCATGTGGGTATCACGGGAATCGGCAGCAGGGGTGATACCGGCCGTGACGGTGACTGGGGAGTTCATCAGCTGGGAATGGCCATATCAGCCATCTTCGATTCAACCCACGGCGCCACCCTTACCGCAGTGTGGGGCAGCTGGGCCAGGTATTGCTGCAGCGAGAACTGTTCCAGGTTCGCCCAGCTTGGCAGGAACGTGTTCGGCGTGACAGAGGCCGACGATGCTAAAGCCGCTGAGATGGCGATCTGCAAGGTTGAGGAGTTCTTTAAGACACTGGGAATGCCTCTTTCCCTTCATGAGCTTCTGGAGAGGGAAGTCACAGACGACGATATAGAGGCCATAAGCCAGGAGTGCTCCTATGGCAAGAGCCGTAAGATCGGGACCTTCAAGGTGCTGGATTACGACGATATAAAGAAGATCTATATAATGGCTCGCTGATAAGTCACAGATTGACCGGCCCCACAGATCTCCCTTTTACAAGGTGGGTCTCAATGAGGATCTGCTCTGCTGCGGTGATCTTTGGGGCTTCGATCAGGCGTATGAGGCTTTCTCCGCTCTTCTTTCCGATGGACAGGGTGTCCTGGAAGATGGTGGTCAGAGGGGGATCCATCCTGCTTGCAGCCTGGATCCCGTCATACCCTGCTATAGATATATCCCCGGGTATGGAAAGCCCCATGCTGCGGGCGGTGCTTATGGCCCCGAATGCGGCAAAGTCGTCGGGACACAGCACACAGGTGGGCCTTATGTCTTCAGGCAGTTCCATCAGTTCCTTCATTTCCGCTGCAGTCTTTTTGGAATCCCTGTAGTCCGCCTCTTTCAGATAAATGTCGGGAACTTCTATCCCGTATTCTCCCAGAGTTTTGTGGAAAGCCGTGAGCCTCTTGCTGGTGACTGCTGATGGGCGGCCGTGAATATAGGCGATCCTGCGGTGCCCCAGGCTGTATATGTACTTCACAAGTTCGATCATTCCCCCTGCATTATCGGAAATAACAGCCGTTCTGTTTTCGAATACATGATCCACCGTCACAATGGGTATCTCGCTCTGCACGAGCTCTATAACCTGGGGATCGTAGAAGTTGACGCAGGCCGTAAAAACCCCGTCAAATCCGCGGTAACGGCAGTGCTCGATGTAAGACATGTGATTGTTCTGCTTTTTCTGGGCGTTTATGAAGGTCAGGTCGTAGCCCTTTTCCTCTATGGTATTCTTAAAACTTTCCAGTATGAAAGAGTAGTAGTCGTGGGTGATGCCGCTGTGGGCTTCTTCGACGAACAGGACCCCGATGTTGTAAGACCTGTGAGTCTTCAGCGACTGGGCGGCGGCATTGGGAAGATAGCCCATTTCCCGGGCTTTTTTCCTGATCTGGGATTTGCGCTCCGCGCTTATGTCGTCCCTGTCGCCTAAGGCTTTGCTCACCGTGGCGACGGATACGCCGCATTCTGCGGCAATTTCTTTCATTGAGATCATTATCCCTGTTTTCCCCTGTTCCGGTGTTTGCTTCTGCGCCGACCTTGATGCCTTCTCAACATTATCCCGGAAAGATATCCACGCTATCCCGCAAGGTGCATCCACGCTATCCCACAAGGTGCATCCACGCTATCCTGAAAGGAGAATCTCCGTTATCCTACACAGCGAATCTTCGCTGTCCGGCAAGGTGCTTCCACGCTATCCTGTACAGTTAATCCACGCTATCCTGTCCGGTGTATCTTCGTCATTTTGTGCAGCATTTCTGCGGTATTCCGGGTGCACATCGACCAAATTCCCTTAATCGTTTTCGCAAATGCGGTCAGTGCGCCTTTATTTGCATTATAATACGTTGTTTAACAATTTACAATATTTTTACAAACCACAGTTGATTATGGAGAATTTTTTTTATATAATCTGTAAAGCAAGAGAAACTTGATGTTTGACGCGTCGGAACTCACTTAAACGATTAAGCGGAGTTCGCCGTGAAAACATCCTATAGACAGGCCGCCGACATGGCAGAAAGGCACTGACTCATGAGATACGGTTATTTTGATGACAAGAGGCGTGAATACGTGATAACTACCCCAAAGACGCCGCTTCCGTGGATCAACTATCTGGGAAATGAGGACTTTTTTACGCTGATATCCAATACCTGCGGTGGATATTCCTTCTACAGGGATGCGAAGCTCCTCCGACTTACACGTTACCGTTACAACAACATTCCCGCTGACAACAACGGTCATTATTTCTATATAAAAGATGGCGACACGGTGTGGAATCCCGGCTGGCAGCCGGTGAAGACGGACCTGGACAACTATATCTGCAGGTTTGGAATGGGATACTGCACATTCAACGGCACTAAGGACGGGGTGAACGCAAAGCTTCTGACCTTTGTTCCCATGGGGGACACCTGTGAGGTGAACAGGCTGTCTGTCCGTAATGATTCGGATATAGTGAAGGAATTGAAGATCTTCTCATATGTGGAATGGTGCCTTTGGAATGCAGACGACGATATGAAGAATTTCCAGAGAAACCTGTCCACCGGAGAGGTTGAGGTGGAGGATTCCGCCATTTACCACAAGACCGAGTACCGTGAGAGAAGAAATCATTACGCCTTCTTCTCGGTAAACACGCCAATGACAGCTTTCGACACCAGCAGGGACGCTTTCCTCGGGCCTTACAACGGAAATGACAGGCCTGACGCCGTGTTTGGCGACGGCTGTACGAATTCAATGGCCAGCGGTTGGTCTCCCGTGGGCGTCCACGAGATCGACCTGAGGCTGCTCCCCGGAGAGACCAGAGACCTTATTTACGTGCTGGGCTACTGCGAGAATCCTGAGGACAAGAAGTGGGATTCCCCCGGAGTCATAAACAAGAGGGGAGCCAGGGCCCTGATATCCAAGTACAGTACCGATGGTCAGGTGGATGTGGCCTTTAACGTCCTCAGAAGGTACTGGGATGAGCTCCTTGAAAAGTACATGCTGGAGAGCGAGAACGAAAAAGTGAACGGCATGGTAAATGTTTGGAACCAGTACCAGTGCATGGTGACCTTCAACATGTCCCGCAGCGCTTCGTATTATGAGTCGGGAATAGGAAGGGGCATGGGATTTAGGGATTCCTGCCAGGATCTTCTGGGATTTGTGCATCTGGTGCCCAACAAAGCCAGGAACCGCATAATAGACATCGCTTCCACCCAGTTTGAGGACGGCTCGGCCTACCATCAGTACCAGCCCCTGACCAAAAAGGGCAATTCCGATATAGGAAGCGGGTTCAACGATGATCCCCTTTGGCTCATCGCAGGCACAAGCGCCTATCTCAGAGAGACCGGAGACATGTCCATACTGGAGGAGCCTGTACCCTTCGACAACGATGAATCCAAAGAGAAGCCCCTTATGGAGCATCTGAAGAGATCCTTTGACTTCACGCTGAACCATAAAGGACCTCACGGCCTGCCCCTCATAGGCAGGGCAGACTGGAATGACTGCCTGAACCTGAACTGCTTCTCCGCCCATCCCGGGGAATCCTTCCAGACCTTTGGCCCTTCGGAGGGACCTGTTGCAGAGTCGGTCTTTATTGCCGGTATGTTCGTAAAGTACGGAAATGAGTACGCTGATATCTGCGACGCTGTCGGCGATACGGCGGAAGCAGAGAGAGCCCGCAGGGAAGTGGGGGTAATGTACGATGCAGTCCTTAAGCACGGCTGGGACGGAGAATGGTTCCTGAGGGCCTATGACGCAAACGGCGGCAAGGTTGGATCTTCGGAGTGCAAGGAAGGCAAGATATATATCGAATCCAACGGCTTCTGCTCTCTTGCTGGCATCGGTGTGAAGGAAGGCCTGGCTCAGCAGGCGCTGGACAGCGTGAAAAAATATCTGGACACGGAGTACGGCATAATGATACTGCAGCCGCCCTACACCACATATCACCTGGAACTTGGGGAGATATCCTCATATCCCCCGGGGTACAAGGAAAATGCGGGGATCTTCTGCCACAACAATCCCTGGGTGTCCATAGCTGAGACCGTGATAGGCCGCGGCAACAGGGCTTTTGAGATATATAAGAAGACATGCCCTGAATATCTTGAGGAGAAGAGCGAGATCCACAGGACTGAACCCTATGTGTACAGCCAGATGGTGGCGGGGAAAGATGCCGCAAACTTCGGAGAAGGCAAGAACAGCTGGCTCACCGGCACTGCCGCATGGACATTTACAAATATAAGCCAGTACATCCTGGGTGTTTATCCCACGCTGAACGGGCTCAGGGTCGATCCGTGCATCCCCGGGGATTTCGGAGATTACAAGGTGACCCGTACATACAGGGGTTCACAGTACATCATCGATATAAAGAATCCAAACCATGTGGAAAAGGGCGTGAAATCTGTGACCGTAAACGGCAAGGAGATAGAAGGCAATGTGATACCTCCATCCCAGGCAGGTGAAAAGACGAGAGTCACAGTGATCATGGGATAATAAAACCCATATTTGCAGGGGCATCCCACAAGTCTTGACATGTGGTTTCAGATAAAATATAATCTTTTTTCGTGACGGAACGGGAAACTGCTCCCCGGCAGCGGACCGTTTCATGATAAGATATCCCATCGGTCGGTGAGGACGGCCCGGACATCCGTTACAACCGGCAGAGAAAGGATATCAGGTTACATTCAGAAAGGAACAGAAATGAACGGTACTTATATTCCAGGCGAAGGCGATATCGAGAAAAAGTGGTATGTGGTCGACGCTGAGGGCATGACACTGGGACGACTGGCATCAGGAGTCGCAGCAGTGCTCAGAGGCAAGAACAAGCCTGAGTACACCCCTTTCCTTGACACAGGCGATTATGTGATCGTTGTGAATGCGTCAAAGATAAAGGTGACAGGCAAAAAGATGGAACAGAAGGTGTATGTGAGACATACTCCTTATGTTGGCGGATTCAAGCAGACCACTCTCAGAGAAATGATGGAAAAGAAGCCCGAGAGAGTCGTGGAGATGGCTGTCAAGGGGATGCTTCCCAAGAATTCTCTGGGTAGGAAGATGTTCAAAAAGCTTCACGTGTATGCAGGAGCCGAGCACGAGCAGGCAGCGCAGAAACCCGAGAAGCTTGAGATCAGATCCTGAGACGGAGGTATCGAGTTAAATGGCTAAGAAAAATATAGAGAAATATTATGGTACAGGCAGGCGTAAAAGCGCAATAGCCCGTGTGTTCCTCAGCCCCGGAAAGGGCGGCATCGTCATCAACGGAAAGAGCCTTGAGGATTATTTCTGTGATGAGAATGTCAGGAAGTCAGTGGTGGAGCCTCTGGTAGCGGTAGAGGCAGCTGACAAGTATGACGCTTATATCACCGTCAAGGGTGGCGGCCTTTCAGGACAGGCCGGAGCAGTGAGACATGGTCTTGCAAGAGCCCTCAATGAAGCTGATTCAGAGTACAGGGCAGTCCTCAAGAGCGATGGTTATCTCAGCAGAGACCCGAGAATGAAGGAAAGAAAGAAATACGGTCTCAAAGGAGCACGTCGCGCACCTCAGTTCTCAAAGAGATGAGAATATCTGCTGTTGCAGTTTTCAAAACCTCCGGTATTACGGCAGTGTTCATAAGACAGTAACGCAAAATGAGCACTGACGCGGTGGATTGGCAAAAAAGAAGAAGTCTGAAAGGAACATACCTTTCAGACTTCTTTTCTTATTAAAATAATGAGACGGTTTATGCTTTTACATCCATCTCGCCGCCTATTATCCTGGCAATCCTGCGTTAGAGGGCAACCATATCAACCACAACATTAATGGTAGGAACGTTTGGTTGAACGACCCTCCAAATTTGGAGGGTCGTATTTGCAAAAACTGGGATTCTTAAATTCTTACACCTTACTGTCTTATGACGCTCCCAGCATACAGGACGCCTTTTGCTATCTTATTCAAGTCTTATTATGCTTTAGGAAGTTTATAACCACATAAATTCAGTTTAATAATAAATTCTTCTTCTGAAACTCCCATTTGTTTAGCTGCCACCTCAAC
>JAILIO010000107.1 GCA_024695225.1 Lachnospiraceae bacterium | reverse complement strand
CAGCCACTGCGGAATATGCCCAGTGGAAGAAGGAAGGCAAGTCCCTTCCCACCTTCCTCGGCGGCACCACAAAGGTGGATATCTGATCTGTTGAAGGTTTGAGAACATTCTGAAGATCCCGGGATCTGTTATCAGTCCCGGGATTTATTATGTGGTCAGGGTTTCATTTTCCGGTCAGGATTTTATTTTCCGGTCAGGATTTTTTCTGCTAAGGGTTTCATTTTCCGGTCAGGGATATGTTACCGGTCCCAGGATCTGTTAAAACCATGCAGGACATCGTACACTGTTTCCCTTGTTATGGCGGAGTTCAAAGGTTTTGTCAGGTAGTCTTCCATTCTGTATTCTCTGATCTTTTTCAGGATCTCCGTACTTCTGTCACCGGTGAGGAGTATGGCAGGTATGTCCCTGATCTTTCTGATCTCCTCCAGAATAGTGAACCCATCCGTATCGGGAAAATTGAGATCCAAAAGTATGAGATCTATATTTCTTTCCTTCACAACAGAGAGGGCCTCGTCCTTGGATCTGGCTGAAAAAGCTATGATATTGTCCATGTCTGACAGGATCCTTCCCACGATCTTAAGTGTTATGGGATCGTCATCCACCACCAGCAGATTCTGCGGGGCTTCTTTTTTCTGCCTGAGCTCATACCGGTAGTCTTCATCTATTATCTTGAGCATGACATCTGCCATATCGGGGTCAAACTGTGTTCCCTTCCCCTTTCGTATCTCATCCCTTATCACTTCCTGAGGCAGAGCCTTCCTGTAACTTCTGTCACTGGCCATTGCATCATACGCATCCGCAATAGCGATTATCCTGGCTGTCTCCGGGATATCCGTTCCTCTGAGTCCGTTTGGATAGCCTTTTCCATCGTATCTTTCGTGGTGATATTTTGCGCCATAAACAATATTATCATCTGTCTCGATATCGTGGAGTATATGGTATCCGCTGCCGGGATGGATACGTATGTAATCAAACTCCTCATCCGTCAGTTTTCCGGCCTTATTGATGACCTCCTCAGGCACACGGATCTTTCCTATATCGTGGAGCAGACCCGCATTGTAGATGGAGTCCAGTTCCTTCTCCGATTTTCCCATCCGCTCTGCGATCTTGACTGCATAGTCAGCCACCCTCTGGGAATGTCCGCTGGTATATCTGTCTTTTGCGTCAATGGTATACGCAAGAGCACGGATGGAATTCCTGTTCAACTGCCTCAGCCTCTCCATGCTATCCTCTCTGCTGGTCTCGGCCTTCCTGATCTTGCTGACGGAGAATGCGCAGAATATGACGATTATCAGATAAATAAGGGCTGCCAGTATCACGCCGTACATTATCTGGTGCCTTATCCTGCGGAATAAAAGGGAATCGTTTGCCACTATTATCATATGCCAGTTTCCTGTGACAGGTTCCGTGAAGACAGTGCAGTGTTCGCCATTGATCACCTCCTCATATTCGCTTTTATTTTCGCTGAATATGGTGCGCAGGAGTTTCTCCCATTCCGCAGACATGAAGAGATTCATCCCGATCCTGCTCTTGTCGCTGTGAGCGATCACCAGACCGTCTTCATCGATGATAAATCCGTAGCCCATGCCGCCCATAGTCATATGTTCAGTTATATTCTGGACTTCATTCATTATGATATCCAGGGCGAGAACGCTGGTCCCATCGGAAAGCATCTGGCTGAAGGACACTATTATTTCTTTTGTCTGGGCATCCACATAGGGAGCAGACAGCACCATCTCACCCCGGGCTTCGCGTGCATCATTATACCAGTCACGCTTTACGGGGTTGTATCCATCCGGAGGAATCCACCCGGAACCGTCCATATACTGTCCGTCAACAAATCCGTATATGCCTGTAAAATTATCATCAAACTGCTGGGTCATTCTCCCGGTCTCTTTGGTCAGATACTCTTCTATTTCCCCATGATCGGCATCTATGGACAGGAGATATTCGACACTGTCTGCGGCAAACCAGAGGACGTTGCCGCCCTTATCCAGGTAGTTGTCAACCTGGGCCGCCTGGCTTTTAAGGTTGCTCACCCCAAGATTTCTCACATCGTTGGAAGCTGTTTTGTAAAAGGCGCCTAATATCACCCCCAGCATAAGCGACAGCAATATGAAGATCAACGCAATAGATGCGATAAACTGTTTAGTAAATGAATCTTTCATCTTTCTATCATCCTTCCTCAAGCAGACCCTTTCCGGCAGCAGACCTGATCGCTTCAACCGTTTTTCTGTACTCATCTGCCATGACGGCATGCCCTTTGCTGACCTTTTCCATATCCCCGGAATTTGCATCCTTTTCCTGGGAAAGCGCAAGCTCGGAAAGCCGGATGGCGCCTATAGTGCGGGCGGAACTTTTTATGGAATGGACTATCACTGCGTAGGACGGCAGTTCTGATCCCCTGTAAAACCGTTCTAATTTTTCTGAGTTTTCTTCATAACCTGCGGCAAGGAGGGACAGTATCTCTCTGTAAAACTCCG
This sequence comes from Lachnospiraceae bacterium, assembly GCA_024695225.1. Lineage (GTDB taxonomy): Bacteria > Bacillota > Clostridia > Lachnospirales > Lachnospiraceae > JAEELB01. Next base: position 3,631 of record JAILIO010000107.1, on the reverse strand, counting down.
GATCGTTCATGCAGTTCTTCATACCTTCATCATGATCGATCCCATATTCTGCAAGCAGATCTTGCAGGGACTCCTCTCCCCGAGCAGAAGGAACCGGTGCTGTTACATCTGTTGATCCTTTTTCTGCGGCATCCGTTTCGGAATATTTCTGAGAGCCTGCTTTCCGGCTGTCTTTTGTCTGCAATCCCGCTTTTCCTGCCGCATCCGTTTCGGAATACTTCTGAGGGCCTGCTTTCCGGCTGTCCCTTGTCTGCGCTCCCGCCCTTGCTGCCACATCAGGATATGCTGTCATACCTTTGCCAGTCCCCATCTCTCTCCCATCCCGGGAGTCTGCATCGTCTCTCTTCTGTATCTTATCTCCGGGCAGATATTTGAGGAGCATCTTTTCAAGCGAAACTCCATCCACGGGTTTTGTAAGATAATCGATAAACCCTTCAGCCAGGTATCTTTCCCGGGCTCCGTTCACTGCATCAGCTGTCAGACATATAAAGTTGGTGTCCTTATTTACGCTGCTTTGGGAACTGCGGATGCTTTTCATGGCTTCGGTCCCGTTCATATCGGGCATCCTCTGATCCATCAATATGAGATCGTACTTTTTCTTCTCCGCCATCACCGTAGATTCCCTGCCCCCGGGGGCGGTGTCGATCATGATCTCTGTTTTCCTGAGCAGTCCTTTTATCACTGCCAGATTCATCTCAGTGTCATCGACAACCAGGATGCAGGCTGAAGGCGCCCGGAACATTTCCTCGTATTTATTTCCCTCCCTTAGGCTCTCCCTATATCTTTCATTGAAGTTTCCGATGGGTTCAGAGGAGATCACCCTCTGAAGTAGACGGGCAGTGAAGAGGGAGCCCTTTCCATATTCGCTGTCCACGCTTATATCACCGCCCATAAGGCTCAGGAGGCTTTGGGTTATGGGAAGCCCAAGTCCTGTTCCTTCCACCGAACTGTTCTTTTGCATATCCACTCTCTCAAATTTGTTAAACAGTTTGTCGATATCTTCTTTCCGTATACCTATACCCGTATCCCTGACTTTGATCAAAAGGGTTATATACAAGCCTTCCGGTCTTTTCTGAGTCGCTCCGGCTTCCACTGACAAACGCACATTGCCTTCATTTGTGTACTTGACGGCATTTCCCAGCAGATTGACCATCACCTGTCTCAGTCTCTGCTCGTCCCCGTACAGCAGGTCCGGGATGATCGCATCCACATCCACGATTAATTTAAGCCCCTTTTCTTTAGCCTTGAAATATATCGTATTCCTGACATCATTCAGGACTGAGCTCAGATGATATTCCCCTTCCACGATCTCCATTTTCCCGGCTTCGATCTTTGAAAAATCAAGGATATCATTGATGATGGCCAGCAGACTGTGTCCGGCGCTCTTGATGTTTCCCGAGGACACGGTTATCTCATCCCATATTTCCCTGTCTTCGTAGTCCCAGGACTCCTCCCTCTCTTCGGCCTGTCTTGCTGACCGCATGATCATTTCATTCATTCCGAGTATTGCATTTATGGGTGTCCTGATCTCATGGGACATGCTGGCCAGGAAAAGGCTTTTGGATTCATTTGCAGATTCCGCCGCAGCCGTAGCTTCATTTAACTGATCCATCATCCGCTTTGCGCCAAACAATGTCCACAGTATTCCGATCGCAAGACTTATGAAAAGCGCAGCTATGATATATGCGATCATCAGCCTCTCGTTACTTTTGAATTCATCGTCGGAGATCGCCGCCACCACGCACCAGTTGCAGGACGAGATATCGCTGATGAACATGTCCCTCACTATCCCGTCATAATCCTTTATGGTGATCATGTCATATTCTTTTTTCTTTAATTTATCTTCCACCTCGGAATAAATGTCCCCGGGCAGATCCGATATCAGTCTGGGAAGTTCATCCACATATCCGAATGCTTCATTGGGATGGGAAGCCAGGCCATAATTGCTGTCCACCAGGTATATGTAACTGTTTTTGGGAACCTGTGTGAAATTCACAGGGAAAAGAAAAGCATCGATATAGATATCAATTGCCAGGACTCCCGCAAGATTGCCCTCATTGTCATTGCAGCCTGCAGACAGGGTCATGATATAGCTTCCTGTGGATATATCCCTGTAAGGTGAAGTATAATACACATCCCTTGTGTCTGTGCAGGCCAGATAATACTCTCTGGTGCGCAGATCATAATCAGTATAATAACCGTTTGCCGTGGACAGAACTCCGTCCTTGTCCACAAAATACAGGTCGCATATCTCATTGGAATCATCTCTTTCATTGATCGTATGCTCAAGAAAAGAAGTGAGATATTCCCTGCTGTAATCGTTTATGATCTCCAGCGATGCCCTCTGGTTCAGCACGATCTCTTTTTTGGCTGAGAGCCAGGTGTTGATGGTCTCGGCGGTATCGTTTGCCAAAAGCTGGTAATGTTCAGAGTTGGAAGTGCGGAGCCTGCTTGAGATTATTTTCGATGTCCCAAAGGCAATGAAAGTGAAGAATAAGGGGATGGCTATGAGAAGCCACCGGTAAAAACGCCATCTGCCTGATGTTTTATCCTGTTTTAAATTGGTTTTGTCTGCCTTTCCCGGCAATTCTGAAGTAATGTTGTCCGTTTTCATTATGATCTCCGTAAATGCAACCGATCGGCTATACCGCAGACGCATAGACTCAGGTGTCTGCGGATCCATTTTATGATCAACTGTTTACATGTTTTTCCACTATCACATTCAGCCACTTTTCATCCCTGCCGGGTCTCACATCCGAAGTGATCGATCTCTCCCTGACAGAAAATCCGGGTATTCCGGACAGTATCTCATCAAAGCCCTCTTCCGTCATATCAGTGTAGGATCTTCCGTTCCTGTCTCCGTCGTAACAGCCGTATTTGAAGGAAGCATACAGAACCCCTCTGTCACGGAGAGCCCTGCATATTTTACAAAGGACAGCCCTCATTTGATCCCGCCGGACATGGAGCAAAGAGGCGCAGGCCCAAACTCCGTCGAACTCATTTTCAAAATCCATGTCCTGAAAGAGGATATTTTTTACTTTCAGGCCTGTGTACTCTGCAGCCTTCCTGCACATTTCCTCCGATCCATCCATAGCTGTCACATGGTAGCCCCGGCTGAGGAAATATCTGCTGTCTCTCCCGGATCCGCATCCGCAGTCCAGTATCAAGGCGCCGGTATGCAGATAGTTTTCAAACATGTCGTATTGCGCCGTCATATCTGCTTCGACAGTGGAACTGAAAAAACTGTCGGCATTTGAATTGTAATAATCAATGGTATCCATTTTCATTCTTTATGACCAATGCACAGCATTGAAGTTCAATGTTCATCCTTTTTCGACGTTTACTCACCCTTCCTGCTTTCTTCTGTCCCTTTTGTCACGGTAAAACTCTCTCTTGTCATCATACATTCTGTTGTCGGCTTCGATCCTCCGGGAATTATAGTCGGGATCCCCATTATCCGCATAGGTAAACCCTACGGACACATAGTGACCCTTTCCCCTCACCATATCCCTGAATGCAGTTATCTTGCCTTCAAATGCCTCCCTGCTTTCATCGAAGGAATAAATTGCGAATTCATCTCCTCCGATCCGGTATACGTTCTCACTGCCAAACACTTTCATCAGACAAGAGG